>NZ_JAHCZC010000063.1:0-11047 GCF_018501135.1 Campylobacter sp. 2018MI13
TTACTTGCTTGTGACTCTTAACATTGATAAATAAAATAACACTAGGTTAGAAACTATATATAAACATAGAATTAAATTAAATAAAACCTAGAAAGAACATTTAGCTTAAATGCTCTGTTTAAGTTTTGATTTGTGAAATAAAGCTCGTATTCTATCTCTTTAAGCTTAAATTATTCTTAAAGTTTGAAAATTTTTTTAAAAAAATTAAGAATTTAAAAAAGCATTCTAAATTCTTAATTTTAAATTCTACTAGCGGTATTTAATTCATAAATACTCTGCTAGAAATACCCCCCCCCTATCTCGTGTAACATAGAGCGAACGCAATTTCTACCATCTTCTTTTGCTTTATATAAATAAGCATCAGCAGCTTTTAATACTGATTCAAAATCTCTATTATCAGCATTTCTACAAGCTACACCAATACTTGTGCTACCTTTCCAAATCACTTTTTTATGTTCGTCTAATACTTCTATACCATTTACTACTGCGTGTAAAGCATTTGCAATTGCTACTGCTTCATCTAAAGAATATTTTTGTAATATTACTAAAAATTCATCACCACCTAAACGGCAAAAGTGTATGCTATCTCTATCGTTATACTTATACTTATTGCATAATTCATTAGTATCAAAAAAATATTTAACAGCATTTGAAAATTGTTTTAAAACCAAATCTCCTGCATGGTGTCCATAAGTATCATTAACTTCTTTAAACTTATCTAAATCTAATTGAATAATAGCACAGGTTGGGTCTTGATATTCATTCCATATATTATTTAATACAAACATAGCCTGTCGTCTATTAAACAATCCTGTTAATTCATCTGTAATTGATTTTTTCTTATTTTCTTGAATTTGTTCTTGCAGTTGTTTTTCTTTTTTATTAAGACTTGATTTAATATCTGCTTCAATTTCTAATAATTTCTCGTTTCTAATCTCATAAATTTTTAAAAGATTTGATAAGGTAATAGTTAGAATTTCTATATTTTTATCCATCTTTTCATTTATCATCTCAAATGCTCTTTGAGGACTATTACCAGCTTCTATAAATTTAATTTGTTTAGCTATTTTATAATCTTCTCCAACTATATGAAAAATCAGCCAATTTTTAACAAAATAAGCCAAGTTAATTGCAAGTTCTTTTTGATATACCATATCATCTTCACTATTTTGCTTTAACACTGCATCTCTCATCTTACCTAATTGTGATATACACTGCGAGTGAATATCTCTGTGGGTTTCTACATATTTTGTATATATAGCCATACTTTTCATATAATCTTCTTCATTTTTAAAATGCCAAGCAATATGACTTAAAACCACTTGAAATACAGATTCAAATTCTTTATAACCACTATTAGCTGCTTCAAATACTTGCTCTATTAATTCAAAGAACATTTTATGTTCTTCATCAACCACATCAATACCTATTTCTAATTCAGGCCCCCAGCCTTTTATATATTCTTGAATTGTTGCTTTTTTACTTTCACTACTCATATATTACTCTATTTCTTCCTGAATTTTTTGCTTTATATAACTTAGCATCAGCGTTTTTAAAGGCTTTTATTTTATCATCTTCTACCATTTCAACTCCAATACTAATAGTAACTTTTATAATTTTTTCATTAAATTTAAATATTTCTTTTTCTATATTTTCTCTTATATTATCTAATTTTGTTACACAATTTTTAAAGTCTTGATTTTTATATACGATTACAAATTCTTCTCCACCAAATCTATAAACTTTATCTACATTAGCTTTTAATATCTTAGCTACATTTTTTAATATAAAATCACCAGCATCATGACCATAAGTATCATTAACTTTTTTAAAAAAATCTATATCACATACTGCTATTACATCATTAGTAATAAGCCTAGTTCTATCATAAGCTCTTCTATTTAAAACTTGAGTTAAAGCATCAAAAAATGCTAATTTATACCCTTCAAGAAATATAGAGATTAAAAATATTAAAGAAGCAAATTCAAAAAACCCAACATCTGTTTTTTCAAGAGTTTTAAAAAACATAAATTCAAAATAAGCTCCAATATACGCAAAAATTAATGTTTTTTCAAAAAATATAAAAAATCTTAATATCAATAAATACACTAAAAATACTAGAAAAAACACTAAACCTAAATCAGTGATAAAAGAATTTGAAAATAAAAATTTATTAGTAGAATTTAATGCAAAGCTAGTATTTTGAGATAAAAATATACCTAATACTATGTATAAAATAAAAACAAAACTAATAGGTAATAAGCATTTTATAGTATCATACTCTTTTTTTAAAGATACTAAAAGCGCAAAAGCAAAAGGCATAAACAAACTTACATAAATATGGGTTTGATAATTTGCTGAAAATAAATAAATCATTTTAGAACTTATTAATAAAATACATACCGATATTATGTTGTATTTTTTAAAGTAAAGTGCAATAATAAGTGCTAATATCTCTAAAATAAAAGTAGCACTAGGCAAAGAAATTATTAATTCACTTAAAAATGAGTTCATTGATTGTAGAGCCTTTTGTAAATTTTAAAGAAACGATTATATAAAAAAAGGATAAAAAATGGTAGAAATCAAATCTCTTACTATGAGATACCCTACGGGATTATTATTTGAAAATGTAAATTTAAGCTTAAAAAGAGGCGAAAAATATGGACTTATCGGTGCAAACGGGGCTGGAAAATCAACATTTTTAAAAATTATAGCAGGAGAACTTGAAGCAACTAGCGGAGAAGTTAGTTTTGAAAATGGCGTAAGATACGGCGTGTTAGAGCAAAATCAATTTGCGTATGAAGAATTTAGTTTAAAAGATGCAGTTTTATATGGAAACAAAAGACTTTATAATGCAGTAAAAGAAAAAGAAAATATATATGCAACTTGCACGGATTATACCGATGAAATAAATAATCGCTTAAGCGAACTTGAAATGATTTGTGCAGAAGAAGACCCAAATTATGAATACGATACTAGATGTGAAAAAATATTAAGCTCTTTAAATCTTCATAATTATGATGAACTTATGAAAAATGTTCAAACAAGTGATAAATTTAAAGTTCTAATCGCACAGGTATTATTTGCTAAACCTGATGTGTTATTTTTAGATGAGCCTACGAATAACCTTGATTTAGACGCTATTAATTGGCTAGAAAATGAACTAAAACGCCACGATGGAACAATGGTTGTAATTTCTCACGATAGATTTTTCTTAAATAGTATTTGCACAAGAATGCTTGATGTAGATTTCAAACAAATTCGTGAATTTGCAGGAAATTACGATGATTGGTATATGCAAAGCACACTTATTAAAAGACAAAAAGAAGCAAGTCTTGCTAAGAATTTAAAAGAAAAAGAAGCTTTAGAAAAATTTATAGCTCGTTTTAGCGCAAATGCTTCTAAAGCAAGACAAGCAACAAGTCGTGCAAAAAACTTAGCAAAACTTGATGTAAGCGAAATAGAGATTTCAAGTAGGCGTGACCCATCAATTTTATTTAGATGTAATAGAGAAATTGGTAATGAAGTTTTAGAGCTAAGTAATATAAGTAAAGCTTATGATAAGCAACTATTTAAAAACTTAAATCTTAAAGTAAATAAAGGCGATAAAATAGCAATAATTGGAGCAAGTGGAGCCGGAAAAAGCACACTGGCAAAGATTATAATGAATGAAATTTCTCCTGATAATGGAGAGGTAAAAATGGGTGCTACAATTGAACCTAGTTACTTCCCACAAGATACCTCAAGTAAAATTTGTGAAAATTTGAAACTATATGACTATTTAATTAGCGAAAAACATAAAGATATTGATGAAATTCGCAAATGCTTAGGTAGAATGCTCTTTAGCGGAACCGATCAAGAAAAAATGGCAAAAGATTTAAGCGGTGGTGAAAAGCACAGATTGATGTTAAGTAAAATTATGCTTGAAAGGGGTAATTTTATCTTACTTGATGAGCCAAATAACCATCTTGACCTTGAAGCTATTATTTCTCTTGGTGAAGCACTTTATGAATACGATGGAGTAGCAATTTGTATAAGCCACGATAGGGAATTAATCAATTCTTATGCAAATAGAATTTGGTATTTAAACAATGGTGAGCTTATTGATTTTGTTGGCACGTATGAAGAGTTTTTATTAAAATATGGGGAGAGCAAATGACATTTAAGGTGGAGTATTCGGCAGGTTTTGGTAATTTTAGTCAAAATCATATGGGTTTTGGACCTACTATTTATATTGAAGAAATTATTAACTATGAGAGCAATAAGGATTATTTTGATTATGTTGACTTCTTTTTAAAGTATTCAAAAAAAGATGATACATTCTTTCAAATTAAATTACTTGAAGATAGAGAATTAAGTGAAAATGAAAAATTGTCTAAGAAAAAGTATTTAATGCTAAGAGATGCGATGTGTGAATGGGCTAAAAACAACACTCAAGATGAAGAGATAGAATTAGAAAAAAATTATCATCAAGGAGATTAAAAATCTCCTTTCGCTTAATTTAAATTCTAAAAAAATAATATTAAGTTTTATACACAAAATATCTAGTGATGATTACTATACAATATTCTTATATAAATAATTATAATAATTCAAACTTTAGCATTATAAAATCTAAGTTGATTGTAAAATATTACTAGAAAATTATGTTTTTATATTTTAATTTTTATACTTATTTAATTTCAATATCTAATTTTGTTTGTGATTATTCCAAAAAATATACCATTGGCATTTAATAATAAAACTAAAACATTTATGAATATGGTTAAAAAATAATACTTAAATAATTGGCGAAAAATACAAAGTGGTACGCTAGGTAGGAGTTGAAAAAGCTTATAAAATAGTGCTTAAAAATTGAATGTTCCCAAAATTGTTCCCAAAAATATTTTTTTTGATGATTTTAATAATTTTGATGAGGTAAATTAAAAATCACAAGTAGATTATATCTTTTTTATTGCTTAAAGTAAGCTAAAATAATTTAAATAATTGCTTGTTCTTATTCAAAATGCTTAAAATCTTTAATAATTTAGGTCAAACTTATATATTTTGCTACTTAGTTGTATTTATGGAATTAAACTAATTTAATATATTTTTGTAGTTTTATTTGACTTTTTAGATAAAAAAATAAGTTTTTTGATAAAAATTATATTGATTTTTTTTGCTTATTAACTTTTATTAACTACTTCTTTTACATTCTTTTCCATTCTTTTCCATTCTTTTCCATAGGTAAAAAAATTGGCATATAATCATTTAAGGCTTTTATTTAGTCCCTAATTGGTCGCTAATTTGCATAAAAATTCCCAATTTATTAAAATTACAACGAAAAAGAAAAAAGGCTATAAAAGAAATTCAATGAAGTTTCTATTTTTTTATTTGTCATACTTTTAGAAACCTTTTGTTAGCTAAAGTTCAAAAAAAAGATGAAAGGAGTAAGAGCAATGTAAAAACAATTTTTAAAAGTTGAAAGAAAAAAGCCAAAAGATAACGGCAATTATCTTAAGGCTTAGGTGGTAAAAACCACGCTAGTTTTTGAGCCTAGCGTAAAAATCTTACCACCCTTTCATAAATATTCCAAAGTTCAAAGGTGCTTTAAAAAGCTAGATATTTATTAAAGGGGCAACTATGCACTATAAACAACGATTTTTTAATATTCACAAATCAGAGAAAGCCGTTGGACTTACTAAAAAGAACTTATGGCTATTTGTGAGAAACAACGAGCTAAATTACATCAAACTAGGACATAGCTTAGTATTTATTCCACTTGATGAAATAAACGCACTTAAGCACATTTATAGCTTAAAAAAACACTACAAAAAGCAAGACAAAATAAAAGCATTAAATCAATATTATTTAGAAAAGGGGTTAGAAATGGATTATATTAAAGATTTACCGGAGTTATTAGGCACCAAAGACTTATGCCAATTATTCGGAATTGCACCAGTTACTATACATAGAAGAATTATCAACGGCGAATTAAAAGCCTATAAGCTAGGAAGTAGTAGAAGAAATTATTTTAAACGCGATGAGGTAATGGCACTAATTCAAGCTAGAAAGGTGCAAGAATGAAAAGGGCATTAACTTATAGGACATTATGGAATATTTGCTTAGGCGATATTCCAAGAAGTATTTTTTATAAGACACGCACCTCATCGGCGAATATTAAAATAATAAGAACCAAAGCTTTTATGTTAGGGCATAAGCACTACATACAAACGCCTAAAATGATAAAAAAAGGGCTTAAGTTTCATCTACCAAGTAAAATGTATAACAAGCTAAAAAGCGATAAGAAAACGCTAAAAACTATAATTATGCTTATTACTAATTTACAGCTAGGAGATGAAAGGGATATAAGAAGTGTTTTATCAATGTTAAGGGGGCTATAATGCAAAACATCACAGCCCTTGCCGATGATTTTCTAAAACGCTTAAATTCTAGCACATCTTTAGACAACATCAAGCAAGAATTAGAAAAAAAGTATAAAGATAAAGATAAAATTAACTTAGAAAATCAAATAATAAGTATTGAATTAACGCTTTTTAGTTTTCAAATACTAAATCCTAATTTGTTAAAAGATTTTGATAATTTTACAAACCTTGCCATTAATCAAGCCCACGATGAACTTATAAATATATACAAATGGAAAAGTGAGCCAAGTATAAATGATTTATGTATAACTTTAAGTCAAATTAATGAAGTAATAAATGAAAGTATCAAGCCTATTATTAGCATAATTAGAAAAGACAAAATAACACTAGAAACTTACGAGAGCTTAAAGCATTTGCATAGCCTAAAGGTTGCTACATATAGTGCTAAAAACTTGTTTTTAAATGCATACACTAGCGAAATAACACCAAGTTTTTTAAATGAGTTTAAAACTAAATTAGATGATTTAGGGCAAAATCTTACATCTAATATTGATATAAAAGAAATAATCGCTAGCCCAGAGGAGCTTTTCGAAGTTGATAATATAGAAATGTTAAAAACTAATTTTAATTATCTTAACAAATCTTTAGGTGGTGGGTTCGCAACACAAAACCTTTATACTCTATGTGGTGCAAGTGGAAAAGGCAAGACTACCCTAGCTATTCAATTAATTAGCGATTTTGCAAAGCAAGGGATTAAGAGTGCTTTTATTAGCCTTGAAATGGGAAGAAAGGAGTTGTTATCAAGATTTACAGCTAATTTATCAAGTGTTCCTTATTATAAAATAAAAAATCACAGAATGAAAATGTATTCATTAACAGATGAAGAAAAGGCAAAGATTATCAATGCAAACGATGATTTAAAAAATATTGCAATAGTAGGTAAAAAAGCCCTTAAGGAACTTTCATTATTAGAACAAGTTATAAAATATTTAGCACAAAATAATTATAAGTTTTGTGTAATTGACACTAAAGACCAAATAAAAATCACAAATTATAAAGGCGAAAGCTACGAAAAACATAACGATATAGCCAACAGCTTAAAAGAGTTATCAATGGAGCAAAGTGTTAGTATTTTATTATTATCGCAAACTAATAGAAGCCTTGATAACCTAAAAAAAGGAGAACTCCCAAATAAGTCGCATATATCGTTAAGCGATGGGACATATACCCAAAGCGATGGGATAAGCTTTATTTATACAGAGCCGGAGAGTAAAGTACTAGCTTTATATACAGACAAAAGCAGATATGCACCTAAAAGCGATGAGGTACAAGCGATAGAAATTGATAACGAGTGCTTAAGGGTAAGAGAGATTAATACACTTACTCATTTAGTAGAACATATAGGGTAAGGGGCTAATATGTTTTACATTACATTAGCAAAGCAAAAACCACAAAAAGACATACTAGAATATGAATTCGCTAAGTATATTATGCAAGAACTAGAGCAAATCATCGCTAGTAACGAGCATACGGCAAAAGCACAAGCAAGTAATTATCAAGAGTATTTAAAGCAAGTACAAATAATGAACCAAGATAAAACCTTTATTGTAAATTATAGTGGGGTGCAATCAATGGGCTTTTTTTATTTGCTTAGTGCTTTTATATTTGAACCAAATCTTAAAAAAGAACTTATTATAAGTCATAAATCAATCCTAGCAACATATGGCGAAAGAATAGACCTACCTCATCTACTAAATGGGTTTTTCATCTCTATTGATAGCCCAAACAGATACGAAACATTAAAAAGCAATCTAGCAGATAATGAGAGTTTAAGGGTATTAGACTTTTGTAAAAGACATTTTGAATTTTACATCAAATGCACTCCAACCAAAGAGCAATCAGACAAAGCCGAACAAATGGGAATGACAAGCAAAAGCGAACATTTAGAATTAATTGTAAGTGTTTTAATTGATGAATTAAAAGCTAATTTATACCAAATGCAAAGGCAAGAAAAGGCAGAAGAGCAAAGACAAAAACGAGCAGAGCAAAACAAAGCATTAAGGGAGCAAATAAAAAAAGAAAGGATAATAAATGAGCGAGAAAGTAAAAGAACAAGTTAAACCATTTATTAAAGTGTATTATTCATTAATAGACAAATATGGGCTAAATGATGGAGTGATTTTAAGCTTTTTATTATCTAGCAATATAAGAAAGGGGGCTTATATTTCAAAAGCTCTAAATATTACAGAGCCTAGTATTTGTAATAAACTAAAGCATTACAAAAGCTTAGGGCTTATTGATGATAAAAACATTCCCACCCAAATCCTAAAAGATGAGGTAAAAGGTAGTTATCATTTAATGCTATTTGATGAACTAGTAAAAGAGCATAAAATACTAAAAGCTTTTATTATAAGCTATATAATAAGCACAATGATGGCGAAAGACCCAAGCCATAAAACAAAGCTTAGAAGCTATCAAAATATAGCTAAAGTTTCAAATACTAGTTTAAGACAAATAAAAAGAATAAGTGATGAGTTAGTAACAGTACAGATTTTAGCACTAGTTGAAAACAAAGAACCAAGCATAAAACAAAGCAAAATATTAGCAATGCCTTTAAAAGTCGCTAATAAGTATAACCCAAAGCTAAAGCAAGGCAAATAAACGCCTTGCTAATTCCGAATTCAAATTCTTTTTTTACCTAGGCATTTTTATAATATCAACTAGGCATTTTTTTAATCTATGTAGGCATTTTTTTAATAAAAATGGGCTTAACTAGGCATTTTTTTAATTTTTGCTAGGCATTTTTTTAATCAGTAATATTAATAATATTAAAAAATCCCTAAAGGGATTTTTTTTAATAATATTATTAGCAGATTTAAAGCAAACGGCTTTAACGCTTACGCTTAGCCGTTGCTTATTCTTAGCAGATTAATCCCTAGAGAAACACAGCGATAAAATATACAAAATAAATTCCGTTGCCTTTAAGTAGTAGATTTATATTAGTTTTAAAAGATTTTTGATTTTAGGGGCAATTATGAGCGATTAAAAGCATAAAAACTTATGCTTCATTATCGCTTTCTAGTTCTAAAACTTTATTTTTAATTTCATCATACTTTTTAGCTTTAATACTTATCTCATCGTTAGGAGTATCATATGCTTTAGCCTTAATGTAGTTTTCTAGCAAAAACTTAATATAAGTTGGATATGGAGTGCGAGAGCCCCAAGCATTAACAGTAGGGTAAGGTATTCCACTAATTTCAGCTAATTGTTTTTTGTTTAAATTAGCTAACTTCATAAGCTTTAAAAACTCATCTTTAGTAATAGTTTCATTCATTTTATATCCTTTCAAGTGCCAAATAATAGCATAACAATATTAAAAAGATAAAAAAGTATTGTTATAAGCTTTAATTAAGTATTAAAACAATATAATTTTATTATAAAAAATAGCGTAACACTATTAAACACACAAGAAAGGAAAAACAATGAAACACATCTACAAATATAATCAAGGCTTTTTAAAAGCATTCGGTTATAAGGTGCTAAAGTATGGTGATGAGATGCTACAAGTTAGCGATAAAAGATTTATCTATACGGCAAAAAGAAATGAAATTGCAGTAAAAGGAAAAACCACAAGAGCGAAAGAATATTTAGAAAGAAACTTCGTAAAGATTTATTACAGATTTAACGCATTTTTAGAGTTGAATAACTTAGATAATAAGAAAGTTTATCCACAAACTTTACAAGCTTTATTAATGGCAATTTAAGGAGAGAACAATGGAAAAAATATTACATTCATTTATCGTAAAAGATGATTTAAACGAACCACTAATTTTACAAGGCGATAGAGTGTATTACACACCTTTCAAGGACTTCAAAGGCGATTTTAAAGAACTTAACAATAAGTTTTTAGTAATTGAGTTAAATAGCAAAAAAACCATAAGGCGTATTTACCACTATAAAGACGCACCAAAATGGAGCAAAGAATTAGGAGGGGTTCCACTTGTCTATCAACTAGAGACAACTAATCGCAAATATCAAGATTCCGACAGATATTTATACGAACAAGCAATAACGGAGGAAATATTACAAAAATCCGGCGTGATTTTAGGTATTGTGGGTAATGTAGAGCGTAATATGGAAAAACTAGATTATCAAAATTTTGAAGATATTTACAATCACCCTATTGATTATTTTTATTGCTTATAAGCAAGATAATACAAAGAGCGAAAAAATGAGAAGAAAAAGCATAAACGCCTACTAGCTAAAGCACATAATATAAAACATCGTAAAAGGCGAATAAATGGGCTTTTGTTAGCTTATATGTATTTAAGATTTAATGGCTAGGGGTCGCTACTTGCACCCTAGCTACTTCTTAGCACTTTCTAAAAACAATTTGATTTAATTAAACTAAACTTAAACAATTCTAAAAATCCAAAATCGTATAACTAGGGCTTTTTAGCTTTTACGGGTCGCTACTCGCATACTTCCTAGCCTTGAGTAAAAATATAAAATGGGTCAGTTGGGTTAGGTTCTTCCTAGCCCAAACTAAATGATGGGGGTCGCTACTTGCACCCTAGCTACTTCTTAGCACTTTCTAAAAACAATTTGATTTAATTAAACTAAACTTAAACAATTCTAAAAATCCAAAATCGTATAACTAGGGCTTTTTAGCTTTTACGGGT
>NZ_JAHCZC010000064.1:0-10759 GCF_018501135.1 Campylobacter sp. 2018MI13
ATATAAAAGCTTTATTTAAAAGGCAAAATAATTGCTTTTTAAAATTAGGTTTTGCTTTAGAATACCTTAACAATGATTTTGCATTTTCGCTAAATAGTAATTATTTTAAAAGCTTAAGCAAGGATAAATTGCTTATTATAAGTGATGGATATTCTAAAGAAAATCTATATTTTAAAAATCTTAATAGTTTTGAGCTTGGAATACAAACTAAGTATTTATTAAATGATAGTTTAAGTTTGGATATTGATTTAAGTAAGCAGTTTTTTAAAGAATTTAATTCTTATTTTTTTAAGATTGGTTTTGGATATAAGTTTTAGGCAAAATTATATATTTTGCCTTTTTATAAATTAAACATATGATTTAATGGGCCTCTGCCACTTCCTAAGTTTGGAGCAAATTCCATTGCATTTTGTGTATATAATTTAGCATCTTTTACAGCTTGTAGTTTAGAAAGTCCATTAGCTAAATTAGCAGCTATAGAAGCACTTAAAGTGCATCCTGCTCCGTGATCGTTTGTGGTATTTAAAGGTTTGCCGTAAAGCTCGTAAAAGTCTTTTCCATCATAAAAATAATCTATCGCTAAATCAAAATATTTTCCACCTTTAGCAATCACGCTTTTAGCACCTAAGTCTATTAATTTTTTAGCAGCATCTTTTAGTTTTTCTTTAGAATTAATCTCAAATCCACATAAAAGTTCGGCTTCTAATTTGTTAGGCGTTAAAATATCAGCGAATTTGATAAACTCATTTACATAAAGCTTAAAATCTTCATCTCCTATTAATCTAAAACCACTTTTAGCAAACATAACAGGGTCAATTACTATATTTTTAGGTTTATATTCTTTAAATTTTTCAATAGTTAATCTTATTAAATTAGCATCCCCCATTAATCCTGTTTTTAGTGCTTTTGGTGGAATATCTTTAAATACTGCATCAAATTGAGCCGATACAATATCTTCATTCATAACACAAGCACCATAAACTCCTTGAGTATTTACAGCATATACTCCTAAAACTACTGCCATTCCAAAAGTTTTATGCATAGTAAAGGTTTTTAAATCAGCTTCAAGTCCGCTACCACCACTGCAATCACTTCCTGCAATTGTTAGAACTGGATTTAACATATAAACTCCTTATATTGGTTAAAAGAGAAATAATACTCTAAAAATTTATAATTTTATTATAATATTTGCCTTTTTTATAAATTTATTAGGAACAAAAATGTTTAACCTTGATATAAACTTATTTTCTTACATTAGCGTTAGGGCTTTTTTAGCGTTTTTATTATCGTTTATTATTACATTAATTATTATGCCACTTTTTATTTCTTGGGCAAAGAGTGTAGGGGCAAATCAGCCAATTTTAAGCGATGCACCACTAAATCATCAAAAAAAATCTAATACTCCTACAATGGGTGGGGTTGTTTTTATTTGTGCTGCTTTATTATCTAGTCTTGTTTTTACTACATTTAATGTTTATAGTTTTAGTGCGATTTTGTGTATTGTTTGTTTTGGTGCTATTGGAATAATTGATGATTTAGGCAAGGTATTAAAAAAGGCAAATAAGGCTGGGTTAAAACCACGCTCTAAAATGATTTTAATGTTAATTGCATCTTTAATAACAATATTACCTATTATGATATATGGGAATTTTAGCACAGAACTTTTTGTCCCATTTTATAAATATCCTATAATTGATATGAAGTATTTTGCTTTATTATTTTGGGTATTGGTGTTAATTTCTAGCTCAAATGCTATTAATCTAACTGATGGACTTGATGGACTTGCTTGTGTGCCTAGTGTGTTTTCACTATTTACATTATCAGTGTTTTTATATCTTAGCTCAAATGCTGTTTATGCTAATTATTTATTGTTACCTAGAGTAAGCGGGAGTGAAGAATGCGTTGTAATTGCGCTTGCATTAATTGGTGCTTTACTAGGATTTTTATGGTATAACTGCCATCCAGCACAAGTATTTATGGGAGATAGCGGTTCTCTTACATTAGGAGCTATTGTTGGATATTTAGCGATAATTTCAAAAAATGAGATTTTATTAATTTTAATAGGTTTTGTTTTTGTTCTTGAGACTATTAGCGTTATTTTACAAGTTGGAAGTTTTAAAATATTTCATAAAAGGATTTTCAAAATGGCTCCAATTCATCATCATTTTGAGCAAATTGGTTGGAGTGAAAATAAAATCATAGTTAGATTTTGGCTAATTGCATTTATTTGCAATGTTTTAGCGTTAATTACTATTAAATTAAGGTGAGTTTTATGTTATCAATGTTTGGATATGGAAATGTTGCTAAGGCGATTACAAGCACTTATAAAAAGGGTGAATGGTATATATATGATGATAAATTTAGCGTTTGTAGTAAAGATGAATTTGGTAATAAGCTTTTACCTACAAGCTATTTTAATCCTGATAAAAGTAGCATAGAAGTAGTTAGTCCTGGAATTGCGCCTAATCATATTTTATGTAAAAGTGCTAAGAATTTAACAAGTGAGATTGATTTTTATAACGAAGCTTTAGGGCTTAGTATTTGGGTTAGTGGGACTAATGGTAAGACTACTACAACGGAAATGATTTCTTATTTGCTTAATATTGAAGCAGGAGCAAATATAGGAAAACCAATTGCATTAATGAATCTTAAAGCACCTTTAGTTGTCCTTGAGATGAGCTCTTTTGCCCTTCATTATACTAAGGTTGCAAGACCTGAACTTTATGTATTATTACCTATTTGTGATGATCATATTTCTTGGCATGGAAGCTTTAATAATTATGAAAAAGCAAAACTTGATTTAATTTTTAGAATGAATAAAACAGCAAGTATTATTGTGCCTAAAAAATATGAAGAGTATTTAAAGAGTGCAAATTGTATTAAATATTTTTATGAGAATTCTAGTGATTTAGCTAAGCTTTTTGATATTGATTTAGCTAGATTAAATTACAATGAGCCGTTTTTGTTAGATGCGTGTTTAGCGTTGGCTGCTTGTAAGATTATTAGTGGCAAAATTGAATATGAAAAAATATCTAAGTTTAAAATTGGTCGTCATAGAGTTGAGATTTTTAAAGATAGCAAAGATAGAATTTGGATTGATGATAGCAAGGCTACTAATATTTCAGCTGCACTTGCTGCTATTAATAGTTTTAAAGAGCCTTTACATTTAATTGCTGGTGGAGATGCTAAAGGTCAAGATTTAAATGAGTTTTTCTCAAAATTAGATAAAAATATAAAGCTTTATTTAATAGGTAAGAGCGATTTTAGCGATATTGCTAAAAAGCACGGATTAAACCCAATTAGAACCAATCTAAAAGAAGCTGTAAGTATGATTTATAAAGATTTAACAACTAAAGAAATAGCATTATTAAGTCCTGCATGTGCTAGTTTAGATGAGTTTAGTTCTTATGCTGAGCGTGGGGATTTGTTTATAAAATATATGAAAGATTTAGATGTTTAGCTTTTTAAGACTTGCAAAAAGTGCTTTAATTACAAGTGAGTATAGTGTGAAAAATAATAAATTACTTTATAAAAATAAAGAATTTATAATCCAAGATGAATTAAAAAATTGCGAAAATACTTATTTTGTAGTTGCTATTGATAGAGTGATTTTATTTAAAAATCAAAATGAAAATAATTTTGATAAGGCTAAAAAAAGACAAATAAAAGCGATAAGTCTTAGTTTTTTAGTAATGATTTTATGTTTGATAATTTTATTTTTTCAAGAATTTGAAATAGGAATTTCATTTTTAAGTATTGCTAGTATTGTAGTTTTTATACTTTCAATACTTAATTATTCGTTTTTAAAACAACAAATTTTCGCATTAGAAAAAATTTAAGCATAATTTAAGAATTATCATATATAATAACGGCTTTTACTTCGGTGGTTGGATAGCTCAGTCGGTAGAGCAGCAGACTGAAAATCTGCGTGTCGGCAGTTCGATTCTGCCTCTAACCACCATTTTAAATTTCCCATTTTTTATTATTTTTTTGTTTGAGAATTTGAAATAGGAATTTCAAAATAATTTTTCTATACATTAAATATTTTTTCATATACTCCCCAAATGATTAAGGCAAAAAAGAAATTCGGACAAAATTTTTTAAAAGATGAGTTAGTAAAACAGCAGATCATCCAAGCGATACCCAAAGATTTAAAAGCAAAATTAATTGAAATTGGGCCTGGCTTAGGTGATTTAACTGCTCCAATACTTAAAAGCGGTTTTAAATTAACAAGTTTTGAAATAGATGATAGTTTAATTCCTATTTTAAACGAGCGTTTTAATAAAGAGATTTTAAGTGGAGATTTTACGCTAATAAATGCTGATGTTATGAATGTAAAAATTAGCGATGAGCCTTATTTTATATGTGCTAATTTGCCGTATTATATTAGTTCGCAAATTATTATAAATGCTTTATTTGATGATAACTGCATAGGTATGCTTGTGATGATTCAAAAAGAATTAGCAGATAGATTTTTTGGGATTGATTATTGTGCTTTAAGTGTTATTACGGATTTACTTTGTGATAAAGTTAATGTTTGTGAAGTGCCACCTAGTGCATTCACTCCTATGCCAAAAGTAAATTCTAGTGTAATTAAGCTTATTAAAAAGCCTAGTTTGTTGGATAAAAAAGATTTAAAAGCTTTTAATTCTTTTATCAAGATAGCCTTTAATCAACCAAGAAAAAAAATGCTTAGTTCATTTTCAAATAAAACAAAGGTAAAACAAGCATTAGATAAGCTAGAAATTGATGAAAACAAAAGAGCTCATGAAATATCTGTTAAATCATTCTTAGAACTTTTTAAATTACTAAAGGATGAAAATGAATATTGAAGATTTAGAAAAAACAAAAGTAGCAAGAAGTTATGAAAACGCTGAAAACGAAGATGAACTTTTAGAAGAATTAGAAGAAGAAATTGACGATAAAAAAGCTAAAAAGAAAAAAAAGCGTAAGAAAAAAATCTTACCAGCTTCTTTAAAAGGTGATTTAGATTGGCAAAAAGCCTTGGCTGAATCAATGAAAGAAAACGAAAAAGCTCAAGAAAAAAGGCTATATCCTTGGATAAATTACAAAGGTAATGCAAGTGTTAAATTTACTCCATTAGGCGGACTTGGTGCTATTGGTGGAAATATGAGCGTAATTGAGTATGAAGATGAAGCTATTATCATTGATGTTGGAATGAGCTTTCCTGATGCTGATACCTTAGGTGTTGATATTGTAGTTCCTGATTTTTCTTATGTTAGAAAGATAAAAGATAAAGTAAAAGCTGTTCTTATCACTCACGCTCACGAAGATCATATTGGAGCAATGCCTTATTTTTATAAAGAATTTGATTTTCCGATTTATGCTACGCCGCTTCCACTTGGAATGATTTCAAATAAATTTAGCGAACACGGGCTTAAAGATAAATGCAAATTATTTAGACCAATTACAAAAAGACAAATTTATGAAATTGGCTCTTTTAAAGTTGAGTTTATGCATATAACTCATAGTATTATAGATAGCTGTGCATTAGCTATAAATACTCCTGCTGGAACTATTATTCATACGGGAGATTTTAAGATTGACCATACTCCAATAGATGGTTATGCTAGTGATTTACATCGTTTAGCTTATTATGGCGAAAAAGGTGTTTTATGTTTATTTAGCGATAGTACTAATAGTTACCGCGAAGGTGTAACTAAGAGTGAAAGCACCGTTGGTGGGACTTTTGATTTGATTTATTCAAGATGCAAAGGTCGTGTGATTATGAGCACATTTAGCTCAAACATTCATAGAATCCATCAAGCAATCACACACGCACTTGTATATAATAGAAAAGTTTGTATTATAGGTCGTTCTATGGAAAGAAACCTATTTACAGCAATTGAGCTTGGATATTTAAAATTTGATAAAAAGATTTTCATAAGTGCTGATGAGCTTGATAAATATCCTGATGAAGAGATATTAATAGTAACTACAGGCTCACAAGGTGAGAGTATGAGTGCATTATATAGAATGGCTACAAGCGAACACAAACATGTAAAAATTAAGCCTAATGATCAAGTAATTATAAGTGCTAAAGCAATTCCTGGTAATGAAGCAAGTGTATCAGGTGTAATTGATTTATTAATGCGTCATGGAGCAAGTGTTGCTTATCAAGAATTTAGCGAAATTCATGTAAGCGGTCATGCAGCAAGTGAAGAACAAAAGCTAATCTTAAGACTTGTAAAACCTAAATATTTCTTGCCTGTGCATGGAGAGTATTCTCATATTAGTAAGCACAAAGCTAGTGCAATTGCTTGTGGTGTGAATGAAAAAAATATATATTTATTAAATAATGGCGATCAAATGGAGATTAGCTGGAATAAATTAAGAAGATTAAAAACCGTTAAAACAGGTAAAACTTATATAGATAATCAAGTAGATAGAGAAGTGCATGATGATTTATTAAATACTAGAAAAAATCTTGCAGAGCATGGAATAGTGCAGCTTAATCTTCATATTAATATGGGTGCAAGGACACTAAATCACGCACATATAATCAATTTTGGTTTAGTATCAAATAAACTAGCTCAAGATTTTGCAACTGATGTTAGCAATTATATTAAATTATTTATAGCTGATGCAAAAGATACTTTATTAAAGGATAAAAAGGCATTTGAACCTGCACTTAGAAATGCACTTAAGAAGTATTTTTTCAAAAAATATAAAAAATATCCGTATTTATTATTAAATATTCATTAAGGATAAAATATGCTAGAAATTGCAAAAAACATTCTAAAGCGAGAAGCCTTCGCTTTAGAAGAAGCGTCAAATTCTTTAGATGAGAGTTTTTGTGAAGTTGCTAAGGTAATTAGTGAATGCAAAGGGAATTTAATCATTGTTGGAGTTGGTAAAAGTGGTATCGTTGGACGCAAAATTGCAGCTTCGTTTGCTAGTTGTGGGGTAAGGTCATTTTTTATTCATGCTAGTGAGTTAATGCACGGAGATTTAGGAAATATTTGTAAAGATGATGTGGTGATTTTAATTTCTTTTAGTGGTAAAAGCGAAGAAGTGTTAAAAATATTACCATTTTTAAATGATAGAAACGCTACTTTAATTAGCATTTCTCAAAGCAATTCTCCATTAGCGAATGCTTGTAGTTTCAATATTGCTACAAATTGCAATGAAGCAATTACAAATCTACCAGCACCTACTAGCTCAACTACTCTAACTCTAGCTTTAGCTGATGCGCTTTTAGCTTGTGTTATTAATTTAAAAGATTTTAGTGTTAGTGATTTTGGTATAAATCATCCGGGTGGAGCATTAGGTAAAAAGTATTATGTAAAAGTTAGTGATTTAATGCATAAAAACAATCTACCGATAATAAGCAAAAATGCTAGTTTAAAAGACGCTATTATTTGTATGAGTAAGGCAAGTTTTGGTTGTGCTTTATTGGTTGATAATGAAAAATTAGTTGGATTTTTAAGTGATGGGGATTTAAGAAGAGCTATGGCTAAGGATGATTTTTCTTTAGAACAATTAGCCTTAGAATATGCTAGTAAAAATCCTAAAACCATAGAAAAATCAGTTTTAGCACATAAGGCGTTTTCTTATATGAAAGAAAACAAAATATCAATTTTAGTAGTTCTTGAGAATGAAAAAATAATAGGATTATTACAATTATTGGATGAGTGATGAGACTTAATAAATTTATAGCACACAATAGCAAGTATTCAAGAAAAGAAGCTGACAAATTAATAAAAGAAGGCTTAGTAAAGATTAATAACAAAGTTTGCTTAGAAGACTGGAGTGAAGTTGGAGTTGATGATAAGGTCTTTGTAAAAGGTAAAAGAATTTATAAAAAAAGTGAATTTAGCGTCATCGTATATCATAAAGATAAAGGCGAATTAGTAAGCCATAAAGATGAGCGTGGAAGAGCCTTGATATATGATAATTTGCCAAGAGATTTTAGACATTTTAATCCTGTTGGAAGATTAGATTTTTCATCAACGGGCATACTTTTATTAGTAGATAGTCCTGTAATAGCTGATTTTTTAATGCAAAGTAACTTAGAGCGTGAATATTACTTAAAAATTAAAGGCACTATAAGTAAAGATGTAATCAATGCTATGGAAAATGGACTTGAGATTGTAAATAGCTTAAAAGGAGCACACCCAAAAAGCAAAATCACAAATCTTAGTCTAAAGCCTTTTTTAGAATATGAGATTTTTGGAAGTAGTGGTGGATATACAAAACTAAGAGTGATTATTGATGAAGGTAAAAATAGAGAATTAAGACGCTTTTTTGCTGAATTTGATTTAGAAGTAGTGGAGCTTAAAAGGGTTGCTTTTGGTAGGGTTGATTTGGGTGTATTAAAGCCTAAAAAATATAGATTTTTAACCAATAGCGAATACGAAGATTTAAGAAGCTTTTTAAAAGAAAATAAGGTGTATTATTAATGAAAGAATTAAATAATTTACATAAAGAATTTATAGAGTTAAGACATAGCATACACGCAAATCCAGAGCTAGGATTTAATGAGTTTAATACCGCAAAATTAGTTGCAAATAAACTAAAAGAATTTGGTTATGAAGTTTATGAAGGCATAGGAAAAACAGGTGTTGTAGGAGTATTAAAGAAAGGAAATTCTACTAAAAGCATAGGTCTTAGAGCTGATATGGATGCGCTTAGTATAGAAGAATGCACAGGACTTGATTATGCTAGTAAGAATGGCTGTATGCACGCTTGCGGACACGATGGGCATACGGCAGGATTATTAATGGCTGCTAAGTATTTAGCAAGTGCTAATTTTAATGGAACTCTTAATTTATTTTTTCAACCTGCTGAAGAATGTTGTGATAATGAAATGTTAAGCGGTGCTATGAGAATGATAAAAGATGGAGTTTTAGAACGCTTTAAGGTTGATTATATTTATGGAATTCATAATATGCCAATTTCACAGATGAAAGGCTATGAAAATAAGAAATTCTTTATGAAAAAAGGCGTAATGATGGCAGGTGTAAGTGCTTATAAAGTAGATTTTATAGGCTTAGGCGGACACGCATCGGCTCCACATTTATGCAAAGACCCAATAAGCGTTGCAAATAATTTTGTAAATGCTTTATATACTTTTAAATCTTTAGAATTAAAAGATAGCGTTGTAAATGTTACAGGCTTTCTAGCAGGGACTACAAAAGCATTTAATATAATCCCAAATGAAGCTAGTGTTATGATAAATGTAAGAGGTCTTAGCAATCAAGAGCTTGAATTTATTGATACAAGAATTAAAGAATTAGCAACAAACTTAGCAAATGCTTTTAATATAAAAGCCATAGTAAAAAGAGCTGAAAATATAAAAGCTACTATCAATAACGATGAAGCACACGAGTTAGCAAGACTTGCTGCGATTGAGAGTTTTGGTGAAGATGAATGTGAGTTTGAACACCCGCATTTAATGGGTAGTGAAGACTTTTCTGCATTTTTAGATGAGGTTAAAGGAACATATGCTTTTATAAATAACGGAGATAGTGCAAATCTTCATCATCCAGAATATAATTTCAACGATGAAGTATTGCTGCTAGCTAGTAAGTATTTTGCAAATTTAGTATTAAATTATTTAAAATAAATTTATTTTTATTAAAAAATTAAATAAATTTATTATTTAGCCGATATAAAAAAGACTATATTTAAAAGGAGAAGATTATGAATGTAGGTTCTGTTAGTAATTCAGGTTTTACGAGTGGCTTACCAAAAAGTGTAAAAACTCAAGATGATGCAAGAAATGCTATAAAAGATAATTTAAAAAATATAGGCATTGACTTAGGAGATAGGGATTTAAGTAGTATTAGTGGTAAGGATATTACAAATGCTTATATAGCACAAAGTATGCAAATTAGCTTTTCTCAATTTAATACTCAAGGAAGCATATTTAGCTTTTCAAAAAATGAAATGCAACTTAATACTTTTCTTGGAACTTTAGGTAAATTAGGTGATGGTTTTGAGAATTTACAAAACTTAACTCCTGCAAAAGCTAAAGAATTAATTAGTGAAGATGGCTATTGGGGTAGTAAGCAAACTGGCGATAGAATAGCTGGTTTTGTTCTAGCTGGTGCTGGAGATGATATTGAAAAGCTAAAAGCAGGTCGTGAAGGAATTATGCGTGGTTTTAAAGACGCTGATAAGACTTTAGGTGGTTTTAGCAAAGGATATGCTGATATTGCAAATGCTACAATTGAACGTGCCGTAAAAGCTATAGATGATAAAATAGCTGAATTAGGCGGCAATGTAGTAGATATAAAAGCTTAATTAAATGCCTATTTTTAGGCATTTAATATTTATAAATATAATTAATTTTAAAATCTTAAAAACAAATGTTCTTATATTAAAACAATTTAAAATAAAAAATTTTCATACTAATTAGATAATTTAATCAATTAATTTTAGCTTTTATAATAAAGTAAAATCATTATATTTTGCATTTATAATTTATACATCATAAAACATTAATTACAAAGTAAAACAATTAAAATATATATTATGAAAATAATTTATTTTTATAAGATTTTGCTATGTATTGATTAAACATTTTATAATTTTTATCTCTTAAGTAATTCTTTAATACTAGGCTCTATGCTATTAAATTCATTTATATAATTTTTATAAATAAATTCCATAATCTTTAAAATTTTGGTTATTAATAATATATAATAAACTTTTCTTTAAACCACCAATGTATTACATAAAACTCTTTGTATCCAACAATAATATGTAATATAGTAGATAAAAAATGTTCTAC
>NZ_JAHCZC010000065.1:0-10507 GCF_018501135.1 Campylobacter sp. 2018MI13
CATAATTCGTTAATTTGAACTATAAATTTATTTAAAGCTAAATAGTATATTTTATTTACCTCAAAATTTTATACTCTTAACAAGAGTATTTATGCCCTATGTATTACACTAAAAATTGAGATTAGGATTTTTTATGGGAAAAAGCACAAACAATCAAAACCTTAACAATGCAAACAAGATGAAAATTGATGAATTTTACACTAGAATGATTGATATAGAAAAAGAGGTATTTTTATACAAAGATTATTTTAAAAATAAGAAAGTTTTATGTAACTGTGATGATTATAGAATAAGTAATTTTGTTAATTTTTTTGCTACAAATTTTAACACACTTAATCTTAAACAATTAACAGCAATTTCATATACAAAAAAACAGAAAACAGAAATAATCATAATTAAAAAACAAATAAATAATTTTATCAATGCTGTTAAAACTAAAAAAGATATAAAAATCATAACAACAAATCACAATGGCGATTTTAGAAATAAAGAAAGTATTGAATTATTAAGAAAAAATGATGTAGTAGTAACAAACCCCCCCTTTTCACTTTTTAGAGATTTTCTTGATATTTTAATAGAAAACAATAAAGACTTTTTGATAATAGGAAATTGCAATGTGACTAGCAATAAAAAATGTTTTCAATATATATCTAGCGGAAAAATAAGTATAGGGACTAACTGTGTTCGCAAGTTTATTTTGCCTAATAATAAAATAAGTGAAAGCGCTAGATCTTATTGGTTTTTAAATATAGATACAAAAAATAAAAAACAATTTTTAAAACTTGAAAAATATTACGATAAAAACAACTATCTTGAATATGATAATTTTCATGCTATTGAAATTGAAAAAGTAAAAGATATACCGTTGAATTATTCTGGTATAATGGGAGTTCCGATTACATTTTTAGAAAAATTCAATAGTTCTCAATTTGAAATATTAGGAATAGATTTGGATGTTAAAAATGGTATTTTAGATATTGCAAAATCTGATTGGAAAGGCAAATTAGATAGGGCTTATTTAAATGGTAAGAGATTATATTCAAGAATTTTAATAAAAAACAAGGATATTTAATGTTATTTGAAATTAGTTATGAAATGATAGATTGTCAAAATCCACAAAATAGAAACAACATATGTAGAATACATAAAGTAGTTAAATTTACTTTTAAAAACGAGAATGAAAATAAAAATAAATTATTAGAAAAAGCAACACAATTGGCAAATAGTGTAATACCAAATTGTGCGAACAATTCGGTTAATGTTAGAGATACAAAAAGACTATTGCTTGATGCGATAGCAGGGGTTTTGTCTGAAAATGCTTTGGTAAGTTATATAAATAAAATAGTTAAACAAGATATTGCAAGACTCACTCCGTTTAAAACTGCAAAAAACCAAATAGATATTCAATTGAATAATGGAAAAACCATAGAAGTTCGCTCATCTTATATAAGAAATGGGGTGAAGTTTGGTATATGTAATGAAAAATATAATTTTAAAAATATTTGCAAATACGAAAACTTATATAAACCTGATGAATGCAATAAAGATTTCTTTGCCTGTGTTTTATTTGAAACTAATAAAGAAAATTTTTTAAATGAAAAAACTATTATATTTTACTTTGTAGGTGGTTCTACAAAACAAATGATGATGGATGATAGCATTGCTTTTATTAATACTTTAGAACCTGAAGATGATTTAATTAAAATAAAGACAAACTATAGAGTAATTAAATTAAAAGATGCTTTAGATGCTAATGGGTTTGAAGAGTATTTAAGAAGCATAGGTTATAAATTTTAGAGCTAGGTTTTTATTTATTATCATTAATTAAATTCTTTTAAAACTATAAATAATATTTATTAAATTATTTATAGTTTTAGTGTTTATAGATTTTGCTGTTTGTATAAATGTGCGTAGTATCCATTAAGCTCCATTAGTTTTGTATGATTTCCACACTCAACTAAATTACCCTTATCAAGGACTAATATCTCATCACAATCTTTAACCGTGCTTAATCTATGTGCTATTATTATAAAGGTTTTGTTTTGTTTGATTAGTGATAGATTTGATGTGATGATTTTCTCGCTTTCATAATCAAGTGCCGAAGTAGCCTCATCAAATATCAAAACCCTTGGATTATGTAGCAAGGCTCTTGCTATTGCTATTCTTTGTCTTTGACCGCCGCTTAATGCAGAGCCTCTTTCTCCTACTAAAGTATCATAACCTGCACTAAGTTCGCTTATGAAATCGTGTGCTCCTGCTATTTTGCATACATTTATTATTTCTTGCATTGATGCACTTGGCTTTGATAGGCTTATGTTTTCTTTGATACTACCGCTAAATAAATAATTTTCTTGTAAAACTACGCCTAAATTACTCCTTAAAACATAAGGATTTAAATGTCTTAAATCTATTCCATCTATATAAATAGAGCCTTCGTTGGGGATATAAAGTCTTTCTATGAGTTTTGTTATGGTGCTTTTACCACTGCCACTGCGTCCTACTATTCCTATGCTTTTATTTGCTTGTAGGTTAAAGCTTAGATTATTTAAGACATAGTTAGAATTTGGGCTATATTTAAAGCTTACATTATTAAATTTTATATTACCTGATACTTGATTTAGCGATATAGGTTTATTTGTAGTTTGCTCTTGCGGTGTATTTAAAATATCTCCTAATCTATCTACGCTTAAAATGGCTTGTTGTAATTCATTCCACAAGCTTACAAGTCGCATAATAGGAGCGCTAAATTGATTGGCAAACATCTGAAAGGCTATTAATTGTCCTACACTTAAACTCCCATCAATTACTAATCCTACTCCAAAATATAAAATTGCTAATGTCATAAGCTTTTGTAAAGAATTAGCAAAAGTGCTTGCGATATTGCTTAGATTACTTAAATTAAAAGATGATTTTAAATATTTTGCTAAATAATCCTCCCAGTATTTTTTCATACTACCTTCAATGGCTAGGGATTTTATGGTTTGCATTCCTGTTATGCTTTCTACTAGATATGAATTAGATGCTGCTCCCATTTGGAATTTATCTTCAAGCCTTGCTCTTAAAATAGGCGTTATAAAAAAATAAATCAAAGCAATACAAATCACAAAAGCTAATGAAACAAATGTTAGCTTCACGCTATATAAAAGCATCATCAAAATAAAAACTATACTAAATAATAAATCTAAAATCACGCTTACTGATTTGTTGGCTATAAAATCTCTTATATTATCAAGCTCTCTTATTCTAGCTGCTATGTTGCCTACTTTTCTATTCTCAAAATACACCATAGGTAACAATAATAAATGTGTAAATAACTCACTGCCTAATTTTGCGTCAATTTTTGTAGTAGTATGAGTAAAGATATAATTTCTACTAAGGCTTAATAAACTTTCAAAAACAATAACGCTAAAAAATGCAAAAGCAATTACATTAAGTGTGCTTATACTATGGTGCAACAAGACTTTATCAAGGACTACTTGGGTAAATAAAGGTGTAACTAAGCCAAATAATTGCATAACAAAACTTGCTAATAAAATTTGTAATACAATACCCTTATAACTTAGCATTCTTTTATAAAACCAAGAGAAGCCAAACTTTACACTATCGTTTAATAATTTGTGTGCTAGGATTAAGATTTTATCACTTGATAAATTATGTAATTCTTCATAGCTAATTTGCCTTGCTTCTTTTCCACCATCAAAAATAAGAGCTTGTTGATTATTAAAATCAAGTTTTAAAACTACAAAATATGTTAAATCTTTTTTCAAAAATATAAAAGGTGCTTTATATAAATGAAGGTTTTTTAAATTAAGCTTTTTGATTTTTACTTTAAAATCATTATCTTTAGCGATTTTTGCTAGTTCGTAAATACTTGGCTCGCTATCTTTTAAAGCGTATTTGTTACAAATCGCATTAATATCTATTGATATATTTGCAAATTGTGCACAAAGTGATAAGCAACCTAAGGCTGTATGCATATTAATATCCTTTTTTACAATTATTAAATTGATTATTTATTAAATTAATTTTAATAGCGTTTGCATTTGCATTTATTATATATTCATTTAAATCTTGGAGTTTTTTATAGTTTTCTATACTTGCATTTATGACTTCAAATTTTGATTTTTCACCAGTTTTGTGTAGTTTTTGTATATAAAGCTCATTTGTATTTGCTTCTTTGCTTATTATCTTTAAGGTTTTTATTATTTCATCTTTGTTTTGTATAAAAAATATAAGCTCGTTTATTTGTTTTTCATATTCTAGCTTTGCTTGTATTAGCTCTTGATTTAATTTGTTTATTTCTAATTGTTTTAACTCTTTAGATGAACTTGTTTTAAATCCATCAAATATAATATAGTTAATCCCAATTCCTACTAAGTACCCGTGTTTTTTAGAACTATCGGCAAGGTCTTGATAATTATTTTTGGTTTTATCATAAAAATCATATCTTGAATAAAGGCTTATTGTAGGGCGTTGATTTAGGGATTTTAGTTCATACATTGAGCTTTTTATTTTAGAATTTAATTCTAAAAATTTATTTGTTTTTTCAAATTCTAAAAAGTCTAAAGCAATTTCATCAATTTTACTAAAATCATCTATTTTATCAATATTAAGATTTGATAAATACGATATATATGATAAATAATTTCTTAATTCAAATTCTAGTTTTAAAATCTGCGTTTTTGCATCGCTAAAGTCCAAAAAATAAGAATTTACATTGATTAAATCTAATTCTCCAACCTTATTTAATCTCTTTGATAATTTATATAAACTTTCATAAGCAAGGCTTAAATTTTTATATGTTTTTAATTTATTTTCACTTAATAGTGCGAGTTTGTAGTATTCTAATAAATCTAGTGATAATTGCAATTCCTTATAGCACTTATTGTAATTACTTGTAGCAATATTTTCTTTGGCTGATTTGATTTTATAATAATCATTTCCAAATTTGAATAAATCATATTTTAATATAAGTGATATTGTGCTTTGATGATTGTTATAATCGCTAAAAAGCTCTCTTTTATAATCATTACTTTTTGTATTTGAATACTTAAAATCTGCATTAAATGATAATTCTGGATACAAATATGATTTATCAAAATCATAATTATAATTAGCACGTTTAATATCTATTTTTGCTATATTTATGATAGGAGAATTTTTAAGTGCATAGTCTAGTATGGTGTAAAAATCTTTAGCTATTGATGTGCTAAGCATTATAAGAAAAACAAAAATAATTTTCATCTAATACTAAGCCCTTCATCAAGATATCTAATAATAGGATATATGAAAAACTCTATTACTCTTCTTTTGCCAACCTTTACTTCAGCTATTACTTGCATTCCTGGTTCTATTTCTTTTACTTCCCCATCTACTATCAAATGATTTTTTAAAGGTTTTACCTTAATTTCAAAAATATCTCCTAATTTTTCATCTTTTATAGCATCGTTTCCAATATGTTCTAAAATTCCATCTAGTTTGCCGTATTTTTGAAAATTAAATGTGGTTATTTTGATAGCTACATTTTGCCCTTTTTTAAGATATCCTATATCTTGATTTAATACATTTGCCTTTATTATAAGTGGCTTATCAATTGGGATTATTGATATTAATTGCTCATTGCTTGATACAGAACTTCCTTCAGTATTTACAAATAATTTTCCTACATATCCATCAACTGGTGATGAAATAACTTGCCTTAGGCTTTGAAATTCTATCGCGTTTATATCTGCCTTTAATAATGCTATTTCATTTTTAGTTTTTAAGAGTTCATCATAATTTTTAGCAATAAAATTTGCTTTAAAACTCTCAAGTTCTTTTGTGAGTTCGTTTAATTTATTTTCTAATTCTAAAGATTTGTTTTTATTTACAAGTATTTGTAATTGTAAATCTTGCTTTGTTTTTAATAAATTTTCATAATCTTTATAAGCGATTATATCTTTTACCTTGCTAAGTCTATTTAATTTTGAGCTTGTGTATTTATGCTCTATTTCTAATCTTTTTAATTCTTCTTTATTGGCTTGTAATGAATTAATAGTTTGTTTGATTTTAAATTCATAAGTGTTTATGCTATTTTTAAAGCTATTTAATTGGTTTTGATATAGGCTTAATTCTGCATTACTAACATCTTTTAATTCACTCTCGTTACTTAGTGCATTTAATCTTTTTAGACTATCTTCTAAAGCTTTTAAATTCTCTTTTTTACTTTCTAAATTGACTTTAGATACACTTGGGTCAACCAATATTAAAGGCTCATTTGCTTTTATTTTATCACCTTCTTTTACAAGAATTTTATAAATTACTCCGTTTTCTAAAGGTTTGATTATTTTAATTTCTCCATCAGGAACTACTTTACCACTAGCACTTACTACTATATCAACCTTAGCTAGTATTAGCCAAGCAATACTAAAAACTATTACAAATAAAACTATATATAAAATACTTTTACCTAATGGATTTTGCGGTCTATCTTCTAACTCTACTAAAAGTGGTTTAAATTCGTGTGTATCATCATCAAATTTTTTAAAAATTTTAAACATATTTTACCTAATTAATATATTTTTTAAATACTTAAATAATAATTACCCTAAATTAATTTAGGGTAATTTGCTTAATTCCAAGCACTCATATAGATTTGATTTAATCTATCATCGTTTATATGATTAATATTATGAATATCTATGCCGTTATTTTTAGCAAATGCACTAGTTTGCTCTATTAGTTTATCTATTGTTTTTGTATTGATGAATTTATTATCATCAAGTTCTATTGTGTTTATTTGATTGTGATAGCCAAATTTCCAAGCAAAGTGATGTGCTACTCTTATGCTATTTGTATCATCATCTTTAAACTTTATTAGCAGGTCTTTACCATCTTTTATTAAAAATATTTCATCAGCTTTTAAATTTTGTAATTTTAAAGCATCTTGCCCACCATCATCATAGATTAAATCATTTCCATCACCTTTTCTATAAACATATATATCATTACCAAATCCACCATATAACTTATCATCTCCTTTACCACCGATTAAAGTATCGTTTCCTAATTTGGTTGATATAATATCGTTTTTATTACTGCCTATTATTACATCATCTTTATAAGATGTGCTTATATTGCTTGCATTATCTTGATAGGCTACTGCAAATGTTGATGTAGCAAAATTAGAAAAGCTAAAATCTTTTTCTTTTAAGAATACTATTGCTTCTTTGTTTGCTTGCATACTTACGCTTCTTTTGATAGCTAGTTCATCTAATGTAACATCACTAAAGCTTATGCTACTAATTTTACTTTCGTTATTGGTATTATAAAAATCTTTTATTGTTACGCTATTATCTTTATTAAGTGTAATTTTTAAATCATTTAAATCTTTTTTAAATCTTACATCTTTATAGCTTACATCTTTAAAAATAATTGTATTTTTATCAATATTATTTAAATTGCTTTCTATTATGGTATCGTTACCAAAATTAAGCCCAGTAAATGTATAAGTATCGCTTCCAGCCTTACCTACTAGTGTATCATCTCCACCAAATCCATTAAGACTATTATCCTTATCATTACCCTCTATTGTATCATTACTTGAGGTTCCTATATTGCTTAATTCAAATAAAGCATCGCTAAGCTCTTCACTTGAATTTGAATTAAAATACATTCCATTAGTATTTTTAGCTAAATCTTTAAAATGCTCAAACTCATCACGAATAGCTATAAAATTAATTTTTACTGAAGTATCTTCGTATTTATTGGTATTATAAATACTTCTAAAGTTTACTGAAAGGTTTTTAGCTTTTCTTTCTACTTCATCTCTTCTATGATTATCATCTCCGCTCTCATCTGTCATTACATATACTTCTTTGCTTAGATGATTGTATGGACTAAAATTGCTCATTCCTTCTAAGATAGCTGCCATAGTGTATTCTGTGCCACCATTTTGTAAATGAACTTTATTTATTCCACCTAAAAAACTCTGATAATTAGTGTAAGTTCCAATTGTTTTTATATCATTATCATTATAAGTAACTATTGATATTTTAGAATAAAAATTTTCTTTAAAGATATTACTAGCTATAATCTTTGCATTTGCTTTGCAAGTTGCTATATCATCTCCCATAGAACCTGTTGTATCTATTACTATAGCTACTTCTTTGCCTGGATTATCCTTTAAATTAATATTTAAAAATCCATCTTCGCTTTTTTTAAAATTGCGTATTGTTATACTACTATCGCCTTTAGTTACTATTAAATCATTATTGTCTTTAAGCTTATATGTAATACTTGTATCTTTAGCATCTATATATACTTTCCTATCTTCATCATAAGAGCCACCTTTTAATGTAGAACCATTAAATATTACCTGACCTTTTCCATCGCTATCTATTATCTCGTCTTTATCTCCTGCATAGTAGGTATCAAAGCCATTGCCACCGATTAAAGTATCATAACCATTACTTCCATAAAGAATATCATCACCATCATCTCCATTTAAGATATTATTAGAATTATCATCATATAAGCTACTATCACTCGCATATAATATATCATTGTATTTAGTTCCTAATATATTATCAGCTCCATTACCACCTACATAAACTATACCATTTTTAATATATTGTTTGTAGTGGTTTAAATCATAAAGCTTAGTTGTAAAAAAATCTGGAATATAAAATTTACCATCGTCTACATTATCTGTAAAATTAAAATTTTTAGCCTGTGTTCCTTCTAAAGTATCATTATTCTCAGTTCCAAAAATTACCAACCTATTATCTTCTGCTCTAAAATCAATAACACCAGTCCTTCTAATACGCTTATATTCTTCATAAAATTTACGATACTTATCAAAATATTTTTGACTTTCTAAAGTAACTTTGCAAGAATATTTATCTTCATCTTGTAATCCATCACATACACCAATGTTTGGATGCTTTTGATTAGCTAAACTACTTAAATTATTTAAATTCTTAAAAACTTTTTTACTTATAGTTCCAGCTTTTACTGTAGGTGTTCCATCAAATTTTATTATAACTTTTTTACCTATATTTGATGGGTCAGCAACTTGTTTTAAAATTCCATTAATATCGTCACTTCCTTTTCCACCATCAAAATCAAAATTTTCTTTTTTATCTTTCCATTCATCTTTTACTATATAGCTTACATTATCAACTCTTATTGGGTTTAAATCTTTATCTAATACATATCTTATATTTTGTATCTAAACCAACAGTTATAGTTCCAAACATAAAGGCAAGTTTTGCAAAATTTTCACCGTATATATTCCTATCATATAAACTTAAAGATTTATAAGCGTCTTGTGCCGAACCTTCTTCTGATGTTCCTCTATAAAACAATTCCACAAATTGATCGTGATTTAAAATAAGTTCTTCATTATTAATCTCTACTTTAGACTCAATATTGTTTATGTTTAATTTTTTACCATCTCTCATCTTTCCACTAAAAAATACATCAAATAGTTTAAAATCCTTAGCATTTACAAAATTACCTACTTTATTTACAAACTGTTCTCCATTTACTATAGCAGTAATGCTTTCTTCTTTTCTACCTATCCATTTATTACTTGCTATCTCATCTTTACTAGGAGCTCTTTTTTGTCCCCACAAATACAATGATAATATTTCACTTGTAAAATCATCATTTAAATCTAATCTAAAATTTGCCATTCTTTCTCCTTTTTATAATTTTTATCATTCAATTTCTTCTTTTTCTGGATCAAAGTTTGAATAACCACAATTATCAAATTTATAATTATAAGAAATACGTTGTTTTTTTATATCATTTTCATACGACAAAAGCCAATAATCAACTTTTTCAAGTCTATATTTATACTCTTTTTCTTTGTCTTCACGCTCATCAAATTCATCAGAAAGGTAAATTTTATAAAATCTATATGCATTATCTTCAAATTCAAATGCTAAATCTAAATAAAATGTAACTGAAATTAAACCATCACCCACAAGAATAATAGGTTTAGTAAATCCAGCTGTATTATTTTTGGTATCAATTACTAGATATTTAGTATAATCAACTGATTCTAATTCATCGTAATTAACAAAATATTTAGAATAAGCATTTTTTCTTAAGTAATCTTTGTAATTATCTAGATTTATATCTTTATGTATCTTATATTTATGACTTGTAATGATATTATAAAGATTTTTATAAACTTTATCTCTATATACTAATTGCTTTGTAAGATCATCAATCACTACTCTTTTATAAAGCTCATCTTTAGGTAATATTCTATCTTCTTCTAAGCAATAGCCTTGCTGGTATTTTTTATAATCACTTAGAGTTACTATTCTTTCATGAGTTTTACTTGAGTAATCAGGAACAACTTTTAAAAAATAACTACATAAAGCAAATATTATTATCATAGGTATTATGCTATAAGTAAAAGCAAGTTTGTTATTAAATTTCTTTCTTAATTTAAAGAAAAGTATTATAAAAAATATAATTATAAAAACTTTAAGATATATTAGTGGATGAAATG
>NZ_JAHCZC010000066.1:0-10440 GCF_018501135.1 Campylobacter sp. 2018MI13
CTAATACAAATGGGAAAATTATTTTTGAATTTTTTGAAAATGATGTTTATTATGATATGCCAAGATTTGAAGAAATAATAAAAGAATATAGAGAAATTAACATCAATTTTGCCCTAAATCGTATAGGTTCGCCTAGTTCTTTAGAATATTTAAAACGATTAGAATTTGAATTTGGTATTTTTGATATTGAGTTTAATAAAAATGTAAAAAATGAAAAATATTTTATAATTTATGAAAATTTATTTAATTTATGTAAAAGCCTAAATATCAAAACTATTATGAGATTTATTGATAATAAAAATCTACTTGATTTAACAAAAGATATTAAATTTGATTATTATCAAGGCTTTTTATTTTATAAGGACAAAAATCTTAAGGAGATGAAATGAAAGAAAAATTAAAATACGGACAAAAAGAAATAAAAAAAATTAAAGGTAAAAAATTAGAGCGTTGGGAAAATAAGCAAAAAAATGATTATGTTATTAAAATAACTCTACCTGAATTTGCTTGTCTTTGCCCAAGAAGTGGTTATCCTGATTTTGCAACATTATATTTAGAATATATACCTAATAAATGGGTAGTTGAACTTAAAGCAATTAAACTTTATGTTAATTCATTTTATAACAAAAACATAAGCCACGAAGATAGTATAAATAAGATTTATAATACTCTTAAAAAGCGTTTAAAACCAAAATATATCAAATTAGTTGGAGATTTTAATCCTCGTGGTAATGTTCATACGGTGATTGAGTGCTGCTCTGATACGGAAATTAAAAAAAGAAAAGAAAAAAGATAAAAAGGATAAATAATGATTAGTCCAGAGCTTGTTTTACATATTTTTAAGGCTGCTTCAATTTCAAGATGGAATGATTTTCCTAGAATTTGTAATTTAGTTGAACTTGATAAACAAGCTCATAAGGCTATTATTGCTTATTTTTTAGCAAAAAGTGAAAAAGACATTGATATGAGATTTTTACTTGATGCTATTGTTGTTGAGTTTATTTCTCGTGTAATAGTTACTGATATTCGTCCTGATGTATTAAATGAAATCAAAAAAACAAAACAAAAAGAATTAGATGAATGGATACAAAAACAATTTAGTTTAATCAATAAAAACGATGATTTTTTAAAAATTTTTAATGATTATTATAATGATAAAACTCACGAAAAAGAAAAATTTATTTTAAAAGCAGCAGGGTATTTATCAACTAGATATGAGTTTTCATTCATATATCCAAATGTTAGTAATTATGAAGAAATTAAAGCTAAGTTAGATGAAGAATTAGAAGATTATTTAGAAATTTTAGCAGTTCAAAAAATATCATTAAATCAAAAATTAGCTAAGGTAATTGATTTAAGTGGTCGTTTAAGATTTCAAAAGCGTTGGGCTCAAACTCCTAGAATTCCTGAAACAAGTGTTTTAGGACATATGTTAGTAGTAGCTGTTTTAAGCTATTTTTATTGTCTTAAAATAAAAGCTTGTGATACTAGATTTATTAGCAACTTCTTTTGTGCGATTTTTCACGATTTACCAGAAAGTCTTACAAGAGATATTATTACACCTGTTAAATACGGAATTGATGGGCTTAGTGAGATAATAAGTGATTATGAGCTTAAATTAATTGATGAAAAGATTTTACCTTTTGTGCCTAATAATATAAGAGCTGAATTTGCTTATCTTTTAGGAATTTATAATGAAGATGGTAAGATTAAAAAAGATGAATTTAAAAATAGAATAAATAAAGAAAATGTAAAAATTATTCAAAATCCTAACGATTATAATGAAGATTGTTTTAATACAATTGATGGAAAAATGCTTAAAGCTTGTGATAAAACTGGAGCTTTTTTAGAAGCAATTATTTCTAATTATTACGGCGTTAAATCTAAGGATTTAAAAAATGGTTATTCAAAGATTTTAAATGATTTTAAAGAAAATCCTAAAATTGGTGAAGTAAATTTTTATGAAATGTTAAAAGAATTTGAAGAGTTTTTTACAAACCCAAGCCAAGAGACTTGCGGCACACACTCATAAAAAGTGCTCTGCTATGTTCCCATCCTGAAGCTCTGCTTTTTACAAACATTGCACAAGGCTTGACTTGAGAAAACGCATTTTAAGATAAAATGACTTAATAGAGGGTAAATGAAATTAGATTTAATTTATATTTTTTTAGCGAATTTAAGAATTACTTTTATAGGAGTTAATAATTCTTTTGATTTAAGAGCTAAATTAATTTCTTGTATTGCAGGAGTTGTTAAAGATGAAAGACAAGATTTAAAGCGAAAAATAGAACAACTCTCAAAAGAAATCTATAAAAAAGAAATTAAAAGAAGAATATTTTTAGCGACCATTTATCAATATATAAAATATATTAAACAAGATACAATGGGAGTTGATAATATACTTAAAGGAATTAAAAAATTAACTAAACAAAATCCAAAACTAAAGCGAAAAATTAATTTCGTTCAACTTGATAGATTAGTATTGAAAAAATCAATTAAAGAAGGCGAAGAAGAAATTGAAGATTTCGCACAAATTAGGGTTTTAGAATTTTTAAAAAACGAAGTTATTTGATTGGTTATTAAAATTATATACAATAAAAAAAACTGATAGGAAAAAGTATGGCTAAATTTATATTTGTAACAGGTGGAGTTTTAAGCTCACTTGGTAAAGGAATTGCAGCAGCTAGCATTGCAAGTTTATTAAAACAAAGTGGATTAAAGGTAAGTATTTTAAAGGCTGACCCTTATATAAATATTGACCCAGGAACTATGAGCCCACTTGAACACGGAGAAGTTTTTGTTACAAAAGATGGTGCAGAAACTGACCTTGATTTAGGACATTATGAAAGATTTTTAGATGAAGATTTAACTCATCTTAATAACTTTACTACAGGAAAAGTATATCAAAGCGTAATTGAAAAAGAACGCCGTGGAGAATATCTAGGTAAAACTATTCAAGTAATTCCACACATTGTAGGCGAAATTGCTAGTAGAATGGAAGCAGCAGCTTTAAATCAAGATGTTTTAGTAGTAGAAATTGGTGGAACGGTTGGAGATATTGAAGGCTTACCATTCCTTGAAGCAATTCGTTCTTTAGGACTTAAATACGGAAAAAATAATGTATTTTACGCACATTTAACTCTTGTTCCTTTTATAAAAGTAGCAGGAGAATTAAAAACTAAACCAACCCAACATTCAGTTGGAGAATTAAGAAGAATAGGTATTAGTCCTGATATGATAATAGCTCGTAGTGAAATTCCACTAGGCGATGAAATAAAAGAAAAAATTGCAAAGAGTTGTGGTGTAGAAATTGATTGTGTAATAGAAAGTATTGATGCAAAAAGCATATATCAAATTCCACTTAAATTTTTAGAACAAAATATACTTTTACCTATTGCAAAACATTTAAATCTAAAGCTAAAAACTCCTAATTTAAAAGAGTATGAAGCATTAACAGAAAAAATAATTAATCCAAGCAAAAAAGTTAAAATTGCTTTCGTAGGAAAATATATAGATTTAAAAGAAAGTTATAAATCTTTAACAGAAGCACTAATTCACGCAGGTGCAAATCTTGATACAAAAGTAGAGATTAATTGGATAGATAGCGAAGAATTAAAAGATGAAAATGATTTAGCTGGAAATGATGGAATACTTGTAGCTGGTGGATTTGGACAGCGTGGTGTTGAAGGTAAAATCAAGGCTATTAAATACGCTCGTGAAAATAATATTCCATTTTTAGGAATTTGTCTTGGAATGCAGCTTAGTTTAATTGAATTTGCTAGAAATGTTATAAAACTTGATGATGCTAACTCAACTGAATTTGATGAGAATACTAAAAATCCTATTGTTTATTTAATTGATGAATTTATTAATCAATCAGGTTCAAAAGAAATCAGAACAATAAAAACTCCATTAGGTGGGACTTTAAGACTTGGCGAATATGTTTGTAATATAAAAGAAGGCACACTTTTAAGTAAATTATATAATTCTAAAGTAGCTTATGAAAGACATCGCCATCGCTATGAAGCTAACTCAAAATATCGTGATTTATACGAGCAAAATGGACTTATTATTAGTGGAGAATCAAATGGACTTATTGAAGCTATTGAAAATACAAATAATGATTTCTTCGTAGCCGTTCAATATCATCCTGAATTTACTTCAAGGCTAACTAAAGCAAATCCTGTCATCTTAGGCTTTATTAGACAATGCTTGCACTAAATAAAACTAAAATTAAGCAGGTTTTAGAAGATAGATTTAAAAACGATTTTCATAAAAGCCTTAGCACTATTCCAAAACCTCATACCTTTAAGGATATGAATAAAGCAGCAATTAGAATAGCTAAGGCAATAAAAAATAAAGAAAAAATAGCAGTAGTAGGAGATTATGATGTAGATGGCATAGTATCTTCTACTATTATGAGTGAATTTTTTGCTAATTTAGGTGTAGAAATAATTGTTAAAATTCCAAATCGTTTTAGCGATGGATACGGAATTAGCGAAGATATAGTGAGTAATTTAGACGCTAGTTTAATAATCACGGTTGATAATGGAATAGTAGCGTATGAAGCTGCAAATAAATGTAAAGAATTAGGTATAGATTTAATAATAAGCGATCATCACACCCCAGGAGATACTTTACCAAATGCTTATGCTGTAATTAATCCAAAAAGAGATGATTGTGAGTTTTCTAAGCATATTAATTGTGAGATTTGCGGGGCGCAAGTAGCTTGGTGGCTATGTGGGGCTATTAAAAAAGAATTAGATATAGAATACAATATGGCTAGTTTTTTAGATTTATTGTGTATTGCAATTGTTGCTGATATGATGAATTTAAATGATTTAAATCATATATTAGTTCGTTATGGCTTAAAAGAGTTAAATAAATTAAATCGTCCTGCTTTTGTAGTTTTAAAAGAAAAATACAAAAAGAAATTCTTTGATTATGAGAGTATTCCGTTTTTAATAGCACCATTATTAAATGCTAGTGGAAGAATGGATGATGCTAGTATTTCTTATAAATTTTTAAGAGCAAAAAGCCTTAATGAAGCTAAGAATTTATTAGAAATAATAGAAAAATTAAACCAAGATAGAAAAGAACAAGAAAAGCAAAGTTTTTTAGAAAGCATAGAATTTGCAAACGAAAATGATAAAGTAATCATAGCTTATTCTAAGAATTGGCATAAGGGTATTTTAGGCATAGTTGCAGGTCGTTTAGCTAAACAATTTAATAAACCTAGTTTTGTTTTTAATATTGAAGATGACTTAGCAAAAGGAAGTGCTAGAAGCGTAGCAGAGCTTGATATTTTAGAGCTTTTATCAAATGTTAGCGATATTTTGACTAATTACGGCGGACATAAAGGAGCTGCTGGACTTGCTTTAAAGGTTGAACATTTAAAAGAATTTAAAACAAGGCTAAATAATTTAGAATTTAATTATAATGATATTGATTTTTGCGATACTACTAATACTTTAGGCGAGTTAGAATTTAGCGAAATTGATATGGAATTATTAGATATTTTAAGTGATTTTGAGCCTTTTGGGCAAGGTAATGAAAAGCCATTTTTTATAAGTAAAGGCGTAATTATTAAAAATCTAGTTTTATTAAACGAAAAGCACTTAAAATGCACTTTTACTCAAAATAATTTAACTTTTGAAGCGATTTGTTTTAATTGTGATTTTATCCCATTTGAAAATGAATGTGTCAATATTCATTATAGTTTGCAAAAAAATTATTTCAAACCTAGCCCTACAATTCAGCTAAATATTTCTAATATTTATATTTAATATTTTAAAATAACTTAATTTTATTTAATATTAATTTATGTAATACAAATTTATGTAAAAAATAAAGGTTTTTTAATGAAAAATATTTTTAAATTAAGTATAGTTCTTACAACTATTTTATATTCATATGATGCTACAAATATTGTTGGTGACTTAACAAAAAATATAGACATAAAACAAACAGGAATATCTAGTATTAAAGCCAATAAAATAGATGATAGTATTTATTCAACTTTTGTAATTAATGGCACATTAACTACAAATAGTATAGAAAATAAAAATCTAATATTTGATTATAAAAATACACAAATTGATAATAAAGATTATTTAATATTAGTATCTGGCGGTAATTTTACAGATAATGGTTCTATTTTTATTTCTCAAGGCAATAGTGTATTTAGTAATAATATAGAAGCTATTAAAATAAAAAATAATGGAATAGTTACTCTAATTAATTCTAGTGTTTATGCTGGTAATGCTGATAGAACAGATTTTCAATTTGCTTCTGCTATTTTAATAGATAAGGGGACATTAAATTTAAATAATTCTTTAGTAGAAGGAGGTTATCAGCGTGGTAGAAGTTATCAAGCTATTAATGCTCGTAGTTTTGGAACTGATAAAACCTATTTAAATATAAGTGGTTCAATCATAAAAGCAGGAGATAATGATATAAAATCAACAGCTATTATGGCTAATCAATCAAGCACTATTGTAATAGATGATACTAAAAATAATAAAGGCTCTAATATAACAGGGTATATAAATACTGATGGGGATTTTACTATTAAGGGTATTTATAAAAATAATTCAAATTTCATTGCAAAATCAAGCAATACTATGAATGCTACAAATAATACTTTTGATACTATTATCAATTCAAGCACTAAAACAAATCTCGGAAAAAATGCAAATATTGACAAAGCTTATATTGGTGGTGGTCTTGATTTAAATAAAAGTTCAACTTCTACTGGAACATTTATAATTACAAATAGTTATATTAAAGGCGATATTGTAAATTCTGATGATATTAGACTTATAAAAACTCTAAAACCTACTATCAATTCTAAAATAAGCTTAGATAATGTTTATTTAGATGGGGCTTTAAATAATTATTCAGGAGAAATAAAAAGCTCTAATTCAGTATTTAATAAAATTGTAAAAAGTGAATATGTAAGCAAAATTGATGATACTAATTCAATTTTTAAAGGTGGTTTTAGTGCTGATGAAATAATTTTAAATAAAAGCACTTTAGAAGGATTTAAATTACCATCTATAAGTGATGCTAAATATAGTGCTAAAAATTTTAATTTAACTAATACAAAAGCAGGTAAAGATATAAATACTAAAGGATATTTAGAATTAATGGGGGGGGGTGTTTTAAAGGCTACAAATTCAGCTCTTAATTTTGATATTAAAAGTAATAATTCTATTAATATTGATTTAACTAGGAGTTCTTTAGTAGGTAGTTTTAAAGATTTAGCAGGAAATAAAATATCAGCAAATAAAATAAGCTTAAATAATTCTACAAGTTTAGGAGCATTTAGTACAAATGAACTAATTGCAAATAATTCTACATTCTTCTTAGGTGGCACAAATACTACTTATAATGGAGCAATAATTTCTAAAATTAGCACAAGTGGGGCTAATAATAATTTTGGAATTATTGGAGTAGTTAGCAAAGATACTAAAGGGAATTTAGTAGCAAATAATTTAAGTGTTAATTTACCTTTAGCTATTTTAAAGGGTGCTAATAATGATTTTGCTACAAATCTTAAATTCTATTCAGGAATTAGCGAATATGCTTTAGCGAATTCTTATTTAAAGAGTGAAAAGGTAGGAGATTATCAAGTATATGTTTTAGCTAAGGATAATAAGCAAAGTTTTAATGATTTAACTTATAAAAATAATTCTAAATTAGATATAAATAAAATAAATGAAATAGTGACTAATAGTGATAAAATAAAAGATTTAGTAGATTTTAATGATAATTTATTAGCAAGTAACGAAGCAAAAGAGTTAATTAATCAAAATACAGATAAAAGTCTAGAAAATAAAGGCACAATGATAAAAGATTTTGATAATAAAAGCATTCCTTGGATAGATTTAAAACCTGCAAATCCTATTAAACCAACAACCCCACCAAATATTGAAGATACTAAACCAAGTGAGCCAGAAATAAAACCTGATATTAAGCCAGAAGTTACACCAGAAACTCCTATAAATCCTAATGAAAATATTAAACCTAATCCTAACGAAGAAGCAAAACCTGAAATCAAACCAAGCATTCCTTGGATAGATTTAAAACCTGCAAATCCTATTAAACCAAGTGAGCCTAAGACTGATGAAGAAAAATTTGAAATAGCATTAGAAGAACAAAAAGAAGCTATAAAATTAATGGTAACAGGTAAAAATGAAAAAGCTTTAGAATCAGCTAAATTAATGACTTCGCAATTTTATTTTTCTCAAGTGTTTGAATATAATAATCTTAATAAGCGTTTAGGAGAATTAAGAAGTTTTACTAATAACAATGCAGGAATTTGGATTCGTGGATATATAAATAAAGGTAGTATCAAAAATACTTCTATAAAAGCCAATGAAATACAATTAGGTGCTGACAAAATCATAAATAATAATGATTTTGATACTTATGCAGGAATTATGCTAAATATCGGTAAAACAACCACTGATAATACTACTAATTCAAAAATTAATAATTATGGTTTTGGAGTGTATGTTAGTAATGTTTATAATAATGGATTTTTCTTAGATGCTACTCTTAAAACAAATCATTATAAAAGCGAGTTTAAAAACGATACATTTTTAGGCAATTCTACAAGTAAAGGAACAGGTATAATAGCAAGTGCTGAATTAGGTTATAGATTTGGTGATGAATTTTATTTAGAGCCTAGTTTAGAATTGATTGCAAATTATATCCCGAAGACTGATATTAAAGGTGAAAAAGTAATTCAATTTGGCAATTTATCTCAAGTATCAAATGTCAATATTACATCTTCTTTAAAAGTTTTAATGGTATCAAAAGCAGCAGTTTATACTGGAGTAGATATTAATAATACAACATTAAGAGCTGGAATTGGTGGAATATTTGATTTAACTAATAATCCTGATTTTTTAGTTAGTGATGGGATTAGCTCTTTTGCTTTTAGTGGAGCGAAGAAAGATAAAAGAGGTTTTGCAAGTATAGGACTTAATAAAAATATTAGTAAAAAATTAGGATTAAATATAGAAGCTGAAAAGACTTTTAGTGGGAATTTAAATATTGATTATAATATTAATGCAAGTATTAGATTTGAGTTTTAAACATTGAATTTTCTTATTTTAAATTCTAATTTATAGGATTTAAAATAAGGTTTTCAAATATTATTATCTTTTAAGTAATTTTATAAAAATAAATATACTCACAAACTTAGTATAAATAATAAATTTATCAAAGAATTTAATATGACTTTGGTTATTCAAATATAGTTTTATTTCTTCCTGTTTGTTTAGCTTTATAAAGTCTATTATCAGCAGTTTCAAACGCTCCAAATTTAGAGTTTGTAACCAAACTAACACCTATACTAATAGTTAGTTTTATTTCGTGATTTTTAGCCTTAAAAGTATGATTTTGTACTTCGTTTCTAAGGTTTTCAAGTAAGCTAACACACTTATAAAAATCATATTCTTTAAAAATTAAAACAAATTCTTCTCCACCATAACGATAAGTTTTTGAATATTGTTTCAAAATACTTGCAAGACTTCTTAAAATAATATCTCCTACATCATGCCCGTAAGTATCATTAATCTTTTTAAAAAAATCTATATCAACTACAGCAATTACATCTTTATTTTTTACTTCAGTAGTGTCATAAGCTCTTCTATTATAAACATTAGTTAGTGAATCATAAAACGCTAGTTTATATCCTTGATAACCAATAGCAGCTAAGAATATAAATGAGCCTAATTCAAAATAACTTAAATTATAAAATTGAAGGCTATTGTAGAATATAAATTGAAAATAGGCTGCAATATATGCACCTTGCAAGAAACATTCAAAATTTTTAATTTTTCTAAGAATTACAACATAAATCATTAAAACTAAAAATAAGCAAAAAGAAAAATCTGAATAAACATAAGTAAGATTTATAAAGTTTAAATTATGTAAATACGATATGAATTGGTAATCTTTAGTAAATATACCAATTAAGATATAAAACAATACTACTAAATAAGCAGGAATTAATCTCTTTGTAGAAAGATAATCTTTTTTAAGCGTTAATAATATTGCAAATACAATCGGTGAAAATAGTGAAATATATGCGTGGGCTTGTTGAAAATCCATAAAAATAAATAATATCCTACTAGCTAAAAATAACAATGTTATAAAAGTGATATTTAGTTTTTTAAAATATATTGAACCTAAAAATACTAAAAGTTCAAAACCAAGTGTTGCCGCAGGAAGTGGATAGATTAATTCTAATAGAAGTGATTGCTTCATAATTTACCTTTATATTTAGTTACTGATTATACTAATATATCGGTAATTAAATTTATATTTTAATATGTTTTTAAAGTTTAACCCTATTTATAAAATAGGGTTTGTGAATTTATAAAGAAAGATCTTTTAAAAATTCATCTTTTAAATAAATTTTCATAT
>NZ_JAHCZC010000067.1:0-10241 GCF_018501135.1 Campylobacter sp. 2018MI13
GTTATATTTGTATTTATTATAAGCTATTTAATAGGTTTAATACCTGCAAGATTGCTATTAAAAGATATTGTAACTAAAGAATTTCAATTTAATCAAAATACCAAGCTTAATTTGTATGAATGTTTATATAAGTCTTTAAAATCATATAAGGATATCTTTTATTATGTATTATTTGGTATGTTAATAGGTGCTTTTTTGCATAATTTTATGCCTGTTGAATTTATTAAAGATTATTTATCTAGTTTTGGAATTTATGGTATATTTTTGGCTAGTTTTGTTGGTTTGTTGCTTTATATACAAACTTGCTTGATTATTCCATTGGGAGTAACTTTAATAAATGTTGGGTTTCCTATCGGTATATTTTTTAGTTTTTTAATAGCTGGTGGGGGTTGTTCTTTACCTGAATTAATTTTACTTAGGTCAATGTTTAAAATTCGTATGATGATAATATTTATCATTAGTATTTTATCAATGGCAAATATTTTTGGAATTTTACTTTATTTATTTTATTAAGGATTAAAATGAAGAATTTATTAAATTATACAGCAGCTATAAATGATGAAACTAGGCTTAAAATCTTAGCTTTTTTAGATATTCACAAAAAATGTTGCGTATGTGAGATATGTGAGAGTTTTATGATGCTTCAGTCTAGGATTTCAAGGCATTTAAAGATATTAAAAGATGCTGATTTATTAATAGCTAGTAGGGGTGGGGCGTTTATTTATTATGAGATAAATTATGAAAATACTAAAGAGATTTTAGAGCTTTTAAAAAAGGCTAATTTTACTTTACCTGATTTAAAAACCCCAAAAGAATGTAATTCCTAGAAAATCTAGGAATTAAAATAAAAATCCAACAAAGCCATTAACAACAAGAGCATTTACAATATCTACTAAAAATCCACCCATAATAGGAACGATAATAAATGCTATTTTGCAAGGTCCGAAGTGATTTGTTACTGCTTGAAGATTTGCAATCGCGGTTGGAGTTGCACCCATACCAAAGCCACAATGTCCTGCTACAAGGCAAGCTGCTGCGTAGTTTTTGCCACAAATAACAAAGGTTACATATCTTACATAAATAATAATTGCTATTGTTTGAATTATTAATAAAACGCTGATTGGAACAGCTAATTTTATAAGTTCAACGATATTTAAAGTCATAATTGACATAGCAAGGAATAATGATAAAGCCACATTTCCTATCACACCTACTTCTCTATCAAATACTTTATGAATATTTAGTGAGCTAAAGCCATTTCTAATAATAATACCTGAAAATAAGCACCATACAAATGTCGGCATACTATCTAAGAATTTTAAAAAGCCAATTTCTTTATTGGTAGCTACATTTGCTGCTTGGCACGCATAATCAATTGCATTACCAATCACTAAAGCAAGAGCAATTAAACTTAAGCTTGTAATAAAACTATAACTTGTAATTAATCTTACTTTTTGCGGACTTGTAAATGCTTCATCACTTGATGTTTCGTTGTTTTCTACTTCATCGCTTTTTAGATTAAATTTTTTGATTAAATAATTTGCCATAGGACCACCAATAAGCCCACCAGAAATTAATCCATAAGTAGCACATGCCATTGCTATATCAGTTGCTTGTGCGAAATTATAAGGTGCTTCTTGAAATGTAGCTCCCCAAGCAGCGCCAGTTCCATGCCCACCACTAAGTGTAATTGAGCCACCAAGTAAGCCTATTAATGGATTTTCACCCATAGCACTCATTACTCCAACACCAATTGCGTTTTGAACTACTAATAGAGCAAAAACAGCAATTGAAAAAGTAATTAGTAATTTCCCGCCCTTTTTGATACTATCAAAATCAGCACTAAGCCCAACCGTTGCATAAAATGCTAATAAAAGTGGGGTTTTTATATCTTCTGCGAATTTGATTGTAAAATTTGCATAATAACTAGATAAGAATAAAATAAATGCTACTATGATACCACCAGTTACAGGCTCTGGAATATCGTAATTTCTTAAAAAGCTAGAATATTTAGTAATTATTCTACCCAAAATTAAGACAAGCATAATACAAATAAATGTGCTATAAAAATTAAGTTCAAGCACACTAGTGCCATTATCATTGCTAAGCAAAGTTGCAATACCGAGATTGATTTTTTCCATTAAAACTCCTTTTATTAAATCGCTTTATTTTGTCTTAAAATATTTAATTTGTTACAAATATAAGCAATTAATTTTGTTTTTTTAAAAAAGTGAGTAATTTTGTAATAATTTTGAGATTTTATTTAATAAAGTTTTGATTGATATATAAAGAAGAGCTACCTAAAAGGTAGCTTAGAAATTATTTGCTTTCAGCGTCTTTTTTTTCTGCTTCTGGCTCAACTGCAACTGCTTGTGCATTTGCATCAGCATTTTCTACTGATTGAGTTTGTTCTACTGGTTGAACTTTTGTAGCGTCTGTATTTTCTTCTGCGAATAAACCTGCACTAAATGCACCTAAGATAGCTGTTAAAACTAATAACTTTTTCATTTTTTCTTCCTTTTTAATTAAAATGCGCCGGCATTCTACTCCTACAATCTTAAACTTTACTTAAAAAAAATAAATTTTGAAAAAATATTCTGAAATTCCTAATATATAGTCAAATTAGCGATTTTAAATTAGCAAAATATTTATAAAATTATTAAATATATTTATATAATTTAAATTAAACAATTATGGATTTTAAAATAGGAATTTAGTTCCTATTTTGTTGATTTTGTTTTTGCATTATCTGTGTTTAGTAAAGAACTAATTCTTACTCCATTAAGATAAATTATCCAAGAAAAATAAAGCCATATAAAGAAAAATAAAACAGCAGAAAAGCTACCATAAATGCTAGCATATACTTTATTTAATGATATATAAAATACAAAAAGACTTTTAAAAATGCTCCAAACTAAAGCTACTAAAAAGCTTACTAGAGCTATGATTTTAGGATTTAAATGTTTATTAATTGATATATGAAAACATACAAAAAACAAAGCCCAAATGATTAAAAAAGGTAAAATCCCTAAGAAATTAAACTTAAGTCCTATTGCATCTATATATTTTTGAATTTTATAACTTAAATAAAAGCTAGTTAATAATCCTAAAGGTGCTAGAGTAATTAGCGACCAATATGTGCTAAGTGATGAAAAAAAGCCCTTTTTAGGAGTATTGCTAATGTGCGAGATGGTATTTTCATAAGCATTAAAAAACATAAATAAAGCAAAAACCATAGCGATAATTCCTGCTACATCAAGTTTTGTGCTATTTTGTAAAAATTGCTCTATGTAATTTACAGAATTTGCTTCTTGGTTTGGCAAAATTAAGCTAAATATAAAATTATTTAATTGGCTGCTTTGTTCTTTAAAACTTGGCATATGAGCGAATACAAAAAAACTTAAAGATAAAATCGGAATAATATTTAAAACACTATAAAAAGAAAGCGAACTAGCGTGTTGTAAAATACCTTTATCACTTACATTAATAATTGTTTTTAAAATGTGTAAAATCTTTTTCATAAAAATCCTAGATAAATAAAAAATATTAAGTTCAAACTTATAACAAAAATTGCTAAATACCTATGAAAAATTGATAAAAAACTAAGTATTAAATAAATGAAAAAATATTTAAATTCCAATTTAAAATTAGTTGCAAACATTTTAAAATCTAAAAACATTAATAAGTATTTATCCAATAAATCTCCTAAATTAATAATATGTAAAAACAAAACTAAAGGATAAAAAATCACAAAAATAGGAGTTAAAATAATCCCTAATAATTGTTGAAAGCTAAGCAATGGAAAAAAGTATAAAACAGGTGCAACCATTGCAAAAAAGGTGCTAAGTTCAAGGCAGATTAGTTTTGTAATTGAATTAGCATTAAAATGATAAATAAACAAAAATATATAAAAGACCCCAAGGCAAGAGAAGAAAAACCCCACATTAAATAAAAAGCTAGGATTAATAGCAATGCAAATAAAAAATGCTAAAAATAAATGCGAAAAACTAAGAATTTTAATTGCTCTAATTATAAAATAAAATCCCAAAATAGCCATTATAAATGAGCGAAAATAGCTTGCAACTAGACCAATTTCATAAAAATATAAGGCTAAGATTATGAAAATAATTATTCCTAAATCAAAATGAATTGACCTATATGGAAAAAATCTTTTTTGAAAATACTTATAAATAATTGAAAATATAAAGAAAAATATGGAATAAATAAGCCCTAAATGATAGCCTGATATTGCTAGTAAATGTGCAATTCCATAGTAATTTACGCTATCTCTTAAATCCTTGCTAATGCTTTTTGCAAAAAATAAAGCTCCAAAAAATTGCTTCATAGTTAAATTCTCGTGCTGATTTATAAAATAACTTACAAATGCGTTCTCTTTAATCTCATCTAATTCTTCTAAAGCATAGCTTGGCAAATAAAATCTAGCTTGTAAGTATTCATAAAAATTAAGCTTATTTTTAGCTGCGAATTTTAAGCTGATTTGATTGGATTTAATTTCTGTTTTAGTAGTTGTGTATATTAAAACATCTTTATATGCAAGTGCTAGAACATAATAACTTTTATTATTTTTAGTTTTTAAATAATTATTGTTTATTTTTAACTCATAACTATCTTGTTCTAAAAACTCGCAAAAATCTAAGAATTTCAAATGCACTTGCAAACAAAATATAGCAATTAAAACAATAAATATTATAAAATAATGTTTTTTATTGATTATTAGAGTTCTTTTGCTCTTTATATTCATCACATAAATCGTTTAAAAAACAATTATTACAATCAGGTTTTTTAGCCTTGCAAATATATCTTCCAAACAAAACCATTCCTTTATGCAATTTATCAAGGTCGGTTTTAAATAGTTTTGCAAGCTCTTTAGCACAATCATTAGGAGTTTTTGCATTTGATATTTTTAATCTTTTGCTAACTCTAAAAATATGAGTATCTACAGCCATTACATTTGCACCCAAACTCTCGCATAAAACCACATTAGCAGTCTTTTCTCCAACCCCTGCAAGGTTTATTAAATCATCAAATCTCATAGGTATAATTCCTGAATGAAATTCCACAACACTTTTTGCCATTTTGATAAGATTAATTGCTTTATTTTGATAAAAATTACAACTTTTAATTAATTCTTTTATATTCATTAAATTTGCATTTGCTAAAGAATTTATATCAGGATAGTTTGCAAATAAACTTGGTGTTATTAGATTAACCCTACTATCAAGGCATTGAGCTGATAGCATAACACAAACTAAAAGTTCATAATCATTATTAAAAATTAATTCACTTTTTGCGTTTTTATAATTATTTAAAAATCTATTTTTAATTTCTTTTTCTCTTCTTCTCATAATTACTATCTTACTATTTTTTTACACAATATTTGTAAAATGATATATCAAATCAATTGAAAAAGGAAGATATTATGAAAAAAATTTCATTAGTTCTAGCAGGACTTTTATGTGGTGTAAGCTTAAATGCAGCTGTGGTTGCAACTTATAAAGGTGGAGAAATTACAAGCGATGATTTAGCACCTTATTTAGCTCAATTTCAAATAAGCGATGTAAGTGCGCTTCCAAAAGAAGTTAAAGATGGTTTAATAAGAGATGTATTATCAAAAAGACTTTTTGCTAAAGAAGCTGAAAAGATGAAATTAGATAAAGATGCGAAATTTCAATCAGCTTTAAATAGTGCAAAAGAATTATTACTTGCTCAACAATATTTATTGAAAAAATTTGAAGGTATCAAGGTAAGTGATGCTGAAATTAAAAAATATTATGATGAACATTTAAATGATTTTAAAGTTCCTGAAGCTGTAAAAACTAAACATATTTTAGTTGCTAGTGAAGCTGATGCTAAAGAAATATTAAAACAATTAAAAGGTCTTAAAGGAGATAAATTAGTAGCTAAATTTAGCGAACTTGCTAAATCAAAATCACTTGATAAAGGTTCAGGAGCAATGGGTGGCGATTTACCTTATATGAGTGCAAATGAATTAGTTCCTGAGTTTTTCAATGCAGCTAAAAAACTTAAAAAAGATGAAGTGTCAGAACCTGTAAAATCTCAATTTGGTTTTCATGTAATATTAGGAGAAGATTTTAGAGCTAGCAGACAAGGAAGCTTACAAGAAGCAACTCCATTTATTGAAAATGGTTTAAAAAATGAAAAACATAAAGAATTAATTAAAAACGAAGTTGAGAATTTGATTAAAAATTCAGGCTTACAAGTTAAATAAGGATTTATAATGGGTGTTTTAGAATTAGTAAAACCAGGTGTTATTTATGGTAAAGATTTAGAGCGTGTTTATGCTTACGCAAAAGAAAATAAATTTGCAATTCCAGCAGTAAATGTTGTAGGAACAAATTCTATAAACGCCGCATTAAAATCTGCTCGTGAAGCAAATTCGCCTATTATTATTCAATTTAGTAATGGCGGAGCTAGTTTTTTTGCAGGAAAAGATTGTCCTAATTCAGCAGTAATTGGAGCAATTGCAGGTGCAAAGTATGTGCATGAAGTAGCAGCTGCTTATGGAGTAGTTGCTATTTTACATACTGATCACGCAGCAAAAAAACTTTTACCTTGGATAGATGATTTAATTAAGGCAAATGAAGAATTTTATGCAATTCATAAAAAACCTTTATTTAGTTCTCATATGCTTGATTTAAGCGAAGAAAGTTTAAACGAAAATATTGAAATTTCTTGCGAATATTTTAAGAAATTTAACGCATTAGAAATCGGTATAGAAATTGAATTAGGTTGCACTGGTGGAGAAGAAGATGGAGTTGATAATACAAATATTGACAATGCTAAATTATACACTCAACCAAGCGATGTAGCACTAGCTCATAAAGAATTAAGCAAAATTGGGACAAATTATACAATCGCAGCAAGTTTTGGTAATGTTCATGGGGTTTATAAACCAGGAAATGTAAGACTTGAGCCAGTAATTTTGCATAATTGTCAAGAATATTTACAAAAGGGTGCAAAACCACTTAATTTTGTATTCCACGGCGGAAGTGGTAGTGAAGCAGAAAAAATCACTGAAGCAATCAATTACGGCGTAATTAAAATGAATATAGATACTGATACTCAATGGGCATTTTGGGATGGTGTTCGTGAATATGAAGTAAAAAATCACGGATATTTACAAGGACAAATCGGAAATCCTGAAGGCGATGATAAGCCTAATAAGAAATATTATGACCCAAGAATGTGGTTAGTTGCTGGAGAAAAATCTATGCAAAAACGCCTTTTACAAGCGTTTAGCGAGTTAAATTGTATGAATAGGAATTAATCTTGCAAACAATAATTGTTAAAAAGAAGAAAAGTGTATTTTCTTCTTTTTTATTTTTAATCTTTTTACCTTTATTAGTCTTCGTGTTAGCGATTTTAGCTTATTTAAATATTATAAAACTTATTATGCCATTACATACTATTATAATGTGTGCTGTGCTTTTAGTATTTGCTATGTTTTTTGCACCGCAAAATGAATATTGTGTATATGCAAAAATTAAAAAGAATTCATTAATTTTTGAAAATGATTTAAAAGATTTTATTAAAGATAATTCTTTAAGAATTGATGAAATTAGTAAGGCTAATGTGAGTTTTGATGAATTTTTTGATAATTATTTACATAAGCTAAAGCCACTTTCATTTGGATATATTGCTAGTGCTGTTTTTCCAATGATTGGAATTTTAGGAACATTTATAAGTATTGCAATATCTATGCCTGATTTTAAAGTAGGTAGTTCAGCTGCGCTTGAAGGAGAAATTAGCTTATTGCTTAGCGGAATTTCAACTGCTTTTTATGTTTCAATTTATGGGATTTTTCTTACTATTTGGTGGATGTTTTATTCAAGACTTGGTATTGCTAAAATTAATAATTTTAAAGAAAATTATAGAATTAATAGTAAAAAATATTTTTGGAGTAAAGAAGAATTAGAAAGAATTTCTCTTAGAAAAAATAGTGAGTTATTTTCTAATACAAATTTATTATTATCAAAGCTTTATGATAATGAGTTTTTTAATGAAATATCAAAACTCCATCAAGATAAATTTACAGGTTTTAAAGAATTATTTAAATCTTATGAAAAAATTGCGATAGTTCATACAAATTTAGCTCAAAAATCTTTAGAATTAAGCAATAAAAATACTAAGCAAATGCAAGAAAAAATAGATGAATTTTCATTAAGAATTGAAAATAGCTTGAAAGAATTTGCTAAATTAAAAGAAGATTTAGAAGCTAAATTATTAGATTTTAAAAATATTTATGAAGATGAAAAACACGAATTTAGAATAGTTGATGAATTAAAAGCTGATATTGAAAACCTTAGTAAAGAAGCAAATCAGGTATTAAATAAAATAAATAATGCGTAATAAAGATAATAATAATTTTTGGATAGTTTATGCTGATTTGATGGCTGGATTGTTGTTTGTATTTATTTTAGTTCTTAGTGCTATTGTTTTAAAATATATTTTTACACAAAATGAGCTAAAAAATGAACAAAAACATTTAGATGAATCAAAAGCTTTAATAATTAGCAAAGATGAGCTTTTGAGCTCGTTAAATGAAGAGCTTGAAAAACTCAATATTTCATTAAACGATGAGCTAAATAAAAATAAAGATGCAAATGATTATATTAAAAAATTGCTTCTTAATTTAGATGAAAATGCAAAAAATAAGGAAGAATTATTAAGCAATATTGACAAAAAAGACGCACATATTTTAATGTTACTTAAAAATCTTGAAGATACTGAAATAAAAATAAAAAATAAAGATGATAAAATAGACGAATTAGCAAAGCAATTGAGTGGGTTTAAGGTTGAATACGAAAAGCTTAAAAATAATAAAACAAAATTAATTCAAGCTTTACAAAATAAATTATCAAATGATATTTTAATCAATCTTAATTCAGGCAGTATTAGCTTAAATGCTAGTATTTTGTTTGATAGTGCGGAGTATTTGATTAAAGATAGTGCAAAAGAAGAGCTTAAAAAAACTCTAATTAAGTATTTTGATGCCTTGCTTAGCTCACCTGAAATTCTAGCTAATATTGATAGTATAGTGATTGAAGGACATACTGATAGTGTTGGTGGATTTACTTATAATCTTGAGTTATCTCAAAAAAGAGCTTTGGAGATTATGAAATTTATTAATTCGTTTTATAATGATAAAAGATTAGAAAAACTACTTGTAGCAGTTGGCAAAAGCTATAATGATTTAAAATTTAAAGATGGCGTTGAAGATAAACAAGCAAGCAGAAGAATAGAAATAAAATTACAATTTTCAAATGAACAAGCAATCAAGGAATTTGAAAGCGTAATTTCAAAGGATTTAAGTGAAAATAGCAATAATTAGACTTAGTGCAATGGGCGATATTTTTCATATGCTATGGCATATTAATTATATAAGAGCTGCATATCCTAAAGCTAGGATTGATTTTTTTGTAGATTCTAGGTTTTATTTTTTACTTGATGGACTTATTTGGTTTGATAATATTTATTCATTACCACTTAAAAAACACCCAATAAAAGCATTAAAAGAGATAAAACATTTAAAAAAATCATATGATATTAGTATTGATTATCAAGGAAGAATAAAATCAGGTTTTTTAGCAAATTATTTGAGTGCAAATTCTTATGGATATTCTAAAAATGGCTTAAGAGAAAAATTAGCTTATTATTTTTATAAAAACCATTGTAATTGTGATTATTTAGAAAATGTGTATAAAAGAAGCCTTGAATTAACTCGCTTTGCTTTAAAAGAATTTAAAAATGATGAGTTAGTAACTAGCGATGTATTAATTTATGATGAGATAAAAACTCAAAATATTATGAATAAAATAAAGCCTTTAATAGAAGATGAATTTATATTATTACATAATGGCTCAAGTAAAATAAATAAAATGCTCCCTTTAGAAAAATTAATTGATATTTGTAAAAATTGTGATTATAAAATATTGCTTAGTTGGGGTTCTCAAATAGAACTTGATAGAGCAAATGAGATTGCAAAAGAATGTAAAAATGCTAAAGTCTTGCCTAAAATTTCATTAAATGAATTAGTGTTTTTAAGTAAATTAGCAAAATTAATCATAGGAAATGATAGTGGGACTACTCATATTGCTGTGGTTTTAAATCGTCCTAATATAACTTTTTTAAACGAGTGTGATAAAAAACCTGCAAAAAGATTAATAAGTCCATCTAATTTACAACATTATTTTTATAAA
>NZ_JAHCZC010000068.1:0-10092 GCF_018501135.1 Campylobacter sp. 2018MI13
GCAGGAGCAGCAAATCATCTAAGTGAGATGACAGAACAACTAAACAAAAAGCTAAATGAATTTAGAACTTGATTTATTAGCTTAAAAATAAACTTATTATTAGGAATTAGTATGCTAGTTCCTAATAATATTTTAAAATATTTAAATAATTTAAACTCACTCTAGTTTTTCTACTTTATATTTTTTGCTTAATCGTATTTGTTTTGTATTATTATGTTATATCGTTACTTTCTAGCATTATTGTGATAGAATTAGGTTTGAAATAAAGCTTAATGATGAAATTATTTATTAATTAGACAGTTTCAAACCGTGTTGTGGTAGAATTAGGTTTGCAATGTAACAAATTCTCAACTTTCTATTGCTTTAAATAAGTTTCAAACCATGTTGTGATAGAATTAGGTTTGCAATGGAACAGAAGACTACTATCAAAATACAGGTGGATTGTTTCAAACCGTGTTGTGATAGAATTAGGTTTGCAATTCACAAGCCACATTAATTGCATTTCCAATGTTTGAGTTTCAAACCGTGTTGTGATAGAATTAGGTTTGCAATCAAATAGACTTAAACAATACTTTAGAAAGCATTGAAAGTTTCAAACCGTGTTGTGATAGAATTAGGTTTGCAATATATTTCTGATAAGTTAGACTTTTTAAACTCTATGTTTCAAACCGCGTTGTGATAGAATTAGGTTTGCAATTTTAAACCGACATCTTTATATGTATATGTATTACTTTGTTTCAAACCGTGTTGTGGTAGAATTAGGTTTGCAATTGATAAACTTTCAAATCTTTTAGATTTAGATTTTAGGTTTCAAACCGTGTTGTGGTAGAATTAGGTTTGCAATTTAAAAATTTATAATGAGACAATAAAAGCCGATATTGTTTCAAACCGTGTTGTGATAGAATTAGGTTTGCAATGATATAAATTCGGCTTATTTTTCTTCCAATTGTAAGTTTCAAACCGTGTTGTGATAGAATTAGGTTTGCAATTTTAGGCGAAATGGATTTTGACTCTCGTATGGATAGTTTCAAACCGTGTTGTGATAGAATTAGGTTTGCAATCTATCCGCAATTATTTAAAGCTATCGGCATTACTTAGTTTCAAACCGTGTTGTGATAGAATTAGGTTTGCAATTTATAGTTTAAGCGTAGTTTTCAGCAGAAAAAATTGGTTTCAAACCGTGTTGTGATAGAATTAGGTTTGCAATATTTCTTTAATTCCTATTACTTTTACTTTTGTTTTGTTTCAAACCGTGTTGTGATAGAATTAGGTTTGCAATATTCGCCATTCTGCTTTTGCTCTAATGTTAATTTATGTTTCAAACCGTGTTGTGATAGAATTAGGTTTGCAATTTAGAAATGATTGAAATTAGTAGAAGTAGAATTCGGTTTCAAACCATGTTGTGATAGAATTAGGTTTGCAATAGTAGAAGAGATGTTCAGATACCTTATGGGATTTTTGTTTCAAACCATGTTGTGATAGAATTAGGTTTGCAATAAAATGAGAATTTAGACCAATTTTTAAGAAGAATTAGTTTCAAACCATGTTGTGATAGAATTAGGTTTGCAATTTATTTTTAATTTTTGTTTTTTTGGGTGGAAAGATAGTTTCAAACCATGTTGTGATAGAATTAGGTTTGCAATTTCAGAAGATAAAATTTTGTTTATTCAGGATAGATGTTTCAAACCATGTTGTGATAGAATTAGGTTTGCAATGAGTATTGCAAGTAGCGTAATGAAACTTAAAGAAGTGTTTCAAACCATGTTGTGATAGAATTAGGTTTGCAATAGCAAGGAAAACTTGCTTATGTATCAAGTATTTGAAAGTTTTTAAAAAGTAGTGATTTTTCCACTTTGAAAATTCTTTCAAATTTTGGCACTTTAGTGGAAAAATTAAACCTATGTTTAGTTTGTATCACTAAAATTAAAAAGCAAATCTAATTCTATCACAATATATTAGAGTTTGAAATCATTTTAAAGTTGGTAAAATATCGGGCAACTGGCTTAGCCACCCCGATAACCCTTCAGTAAAATTAATTAAACTTATGATATTTTATGTATAGGTAAATGTTAGTTTTAAAACTTTTGATTTTAAAATCACTAATAAGAGTAGAAAAATATCGGATAATTATTTTATAATTCCGATATTTTATTATTTATTCCATAACATTTATAAATTATAATATTTTATATATACTCACACAAATGAATTTAAAGGAACAAGAATGAAAACTTACATTGGCATAGATATGGGAGCAAAAAATAATGGAGTATTTGTAACACATACAAAAGATGGAAAGATTGTATATAAAACGGCTATGAACTATATTTTTGACCCATCTTTTATAAATTTTTTGAAAAAAGATAGAACTTCCAAAAGACACCAAAAAAGGGGTATAAAAAGGTCAAAATTTGTTAGAAGGCTTTTAGATGAATTGTTAAATAAAATCAAAATCAAAGATTTAAGCCAAAGCGAACTTGAGTTAATATATGGACTACTTAAAAATCGTGGGTTTAATTATATAAATATAGAATTTGAAAATGACATTAGCGATGAGAGTTTAGAAATATTAAACGAAATTGATAGCTATGAGTTTAAAAACTGCATTAACAAAAATGATTATGAATTAAGGCTTTCAAATTTTGCAAACGAGTATGATACTGATGAATTCTGTGAATTTTTAGCTAAGCAAACTAACCTAATAATGCAAAAATATGATAACGATAAATTTGTTTATAATATAAAAGCAAGTGATAGAAATGCTATTACAGATATGTTTGAAGCTCTTAGAAATGAAATGCTTAAAAATAACAAACACAGAGAAAAATATATAAAAGACATAAAAGAACTTTGCAAAAGTGTGGAATTCGAAAGCGTAATTTTAAAACTAAAAATAAATGCTGATGAGTTTGCAAATATTATTGGTAATATATCAAATTATCAAACAAGGGTTTTAAGAAGGTATTTTAATAACAAATTTGATGATGTTTTTGATGATGAAAAATTAAGAAAACAAAGCATAAGAAATATAAAATTTCTTACCTTTCAAGGCGAAAAAGAGTTAGAAAACAAACGCACAATGTTAGAAAACCTAGAAAATTCAAGCTATGAATATCTATGTAAAAATGACCCAATAATAAGCATTCCACCTTATGAGAGAATGAATAATAAAAACCCACAAACTTGCAATGTATTAGTCTTAAAAGACAAGCTTAGTAATAAGCTAAAAACTTGCCTAAAACATATTTTAGAAAATCCTAATTTTTCAAGCCTTACTATGGACGAAAACGGCGTTATCAAAGAATACAATGAATTAGATGAAAATGAGTTAAAAGTGGTTTTTCAAAGATTTTTAGATATATCTAAGGGGTATTTAGAAGATATTAAGCTTTATCCTAGAAGTTTTGATAAATATGCAAAATATTTTAAAGATACGATATGTTTAAATGATAGTGATTTTGATGCCTTACAAGACTTTGCAAATAAATATTATGATGAATTGCTGCTGGCTAAAAAAGGTGTATTATCAAATAAACTTTTAAAGCCTTGTGGGTGTCATACTCCTTATAAAAATAACCTTAAACATACTCATCTTAGTATTTTATGGGCTAAGCCTGATGGATTTAGTGAAAATGATGTCAATATTTTTATGGAATTTATAAATAAAAAAGAAAATAAAGTTAAGGGTAATACTACCTTAAAGGGTTTTTTAACTAATCTTAGCGAAATGGCTAAATCTTATCAAAACTCCTTTTACAAGGCTTTAGATGATGAAAAGGCTTTATTAGATAACAAGGCTACAAATGATAAGGAATTAAAAAAGATTTTAGAGCAATATAAAAAAGCCTATGAATTAATAACTAGCCAAGAAATATTTAAAAATGTAGCTAAAAGCGACAAGCTAAAAACTATGATAAATCAACTGCTTCAGAGTGCAAATATAATCTTAGATGATACTAAGGGTTTTAATAAACTTTGCAAGGAACACTCATTGCAAACTTTACTAAGAACAAGTGGTGAAAAAGCTATGTGTTCGGTATTTGGCTCGGATAGTGCAAGGCTTATAAATGGTAGGGTTGAAATGTATATTGATAGACTTGCTTATGAGATTATAAAAGATTTGGATTTAAGTAATACTAAAGAATTGAGTATAAATATAGAGCAAAATGCCTTTGCTTTTGAAACTGCGGCAAAAGAGCTTACAAAAACTAAAGTAAAAAGAAAGCCTAAAGAACATTTTGTAATATGCCCTTATAGTGGGGAGTCTTTAAATCTAAAAAATGCTGAATATGATCATATCTTGCCAAGAAGTAAATGTAAGTATAACTCAGAAGCGAATTTAATTCCCGTAAAATCATACGAAAATCTTAGAAAAAGTGATGGGTATATTTATTTTACTGATTTAAAAGAAGAATATAAAAATGATATATACAAAAAGTGTGGTGTAGCAAATGAAAATGAGTTAAAAATCTTTATAAATAATACTTTAAAAGGTATTGATACCGATAAATATACAAATTATAAAAATCTAAAATATCATGAGCAAATTGCCTTTAGACATGCACTTTTTATGCCTAAAGAAAACTTTTATGCTAAAGCAGTGGAATTATTAGAACAAGATAAATTAAAAACCACAACAAACGGCACTCAAAAACGCCTTGCTAAACTAATAGTTCAAAAAGCTCTAACAAAGAATAAAGATTTAGATATTAATGTAAATTTTATTGATAGTAAGCTAACAAGTGCTATTAGGCGTGAGTTAAGTCTTGATTTACCAGAAATAGCAAAAGAAAAAATCCAATCAAGCCATAGCCATTGTATAGATGCTAGTGTTGTATTTTATATAGCTAGTGCTATTAAGGATAAAAAGGTGGTATCTATAAATGAGAATGTGAAGTTTGAACCAAAGTTTAAATTCAGTGAGATTTATCTAAAAGAAAGTGAGATAAAAAACATACAAAGCCAAAAGTACTTAGAATTAAGTCAAGATAAAATCTCAAGAAAGCAATTATTTAAAGATACGATTTACTCACTTAGATATGAAAATGCTAAAGATTTAAGTGATAAGCATTTAAATATTTTAAAAGAATTTGATTTATTAATGGAAGTTAAAAAACTTAAATCGGTAAGATTTCATATAGACACCAAAAAAGTTTTTGATTTAATCTTCGCAAGTTTTGAGGCAAAAGATATAAAAACACTAGAAAAAATTAAATTTTTAGATAAGTTTTTGGTATCAAGTGTTAGAAAAGATGTTTTAGATATATTTTTTGATGCTAAAAGTGGCGAGTTAATCAAGCCTAAAGATAATGGTGCAAATATAGAAAAGTTCTATGAAATCCTAGTAAAAAATGAAGTAAAAACTAAAAATGAAGTAGAAAAAATCCATAAGCTTTATATAAATAATTTCTACACAGGCAATCAAAAAGATATAAAAAGAGCTAGAAACAAACGCCGTGTTACATACTCGCTAAGTGTAGCTAGTGCAGCTAGTTTTGTGGTGCGTAGAAATACAGGTTATGAAGGTTTAGCAAATGAAAACATAGCTACAAAAAATTATTTTGATAAAGATAGAATTGTGGGTATAAAATATCATAGCAAGAATGTTTTACCATTCAAAATAGTCGATATTTTAGATATTTTAAACCTTAGCGAAAATGCTAAAGAAATCTATAAAATAAGCATTAAAAATAATTTACCAGAAAAAATCTCAAAGCTTGACTTTATAGTTAGCGAAGCTACTAGACATACGGTGCAAGTGCATTTTAACAAGGCAAAATTAGGATATGATTTAGATATTTTTAAAAGTGCATTAAATGATAAAAATGATAAATGGGTGAAGTTTTGTGATGAGTGTTTAAATATTGAATTAGTTGAGTTTTTAGGTAAGCCAAGGGATTATAAAGCTAGTATAATTTGTGATAATTTTGAAGTTTTAGGGCTAAAATACACAACAAATCAAACCTCAAAAGCAAATAGACAAATTATGAAAGATAATATATGCTAAAACATCTCGTAGTGAATTCTTACGGGGTGTATTTGGGGCTAAAATCGGCTAGATTAGTAGTTAAAAAAGATGGAGAGTTAATCAAAGAATATCCACTTAAAAACCTAAAAACCATAAGTATAAAATCTCGTGGTGTAGGGCTAAGTAGTGACTTAGCCTATGCTTGTGGAGTGCGTGGGGTTAAGATATTTTTTAATGATTTTAAATCTCATTTAGCTTTACACACTTTACACGAGCATAAAAGCGTAAATGTGATAAAACATCAGATTTTAAGCGAACAAAACGGCAAAGACCTAGCCTTAGCAAAAGAGCTAATCATAGGTAAAATCAAAAACCAACGCCCCACGATTTTATACTTTTCAAGGTATTTGCAAGATGATTTGCTAAAACAAAAAACCACAGAGCAATTAAAAACATTTATTAACGAGCTAAAAACTTATAAAATGACAAAAGATAGCATTTTTGGCATTGAAGGAAGTGCGGCAAAAGTTTATTTTGATTATCTTAGACAAACAAGGCTTTTAGGAGATGAGTTTGTAAATCGCACGGGCAGATATGCAGATGATAATGTAAATAAAGCCCTAAATTACGGCTACGCAATACTTTTAAACATAATTTATAAAAGCGTGATAAACGCAGGGTTAAACCCATATTTTGGAGTGCTTCATAGCTTAAGAAGTGCTAAGCCATCGTTAGTTTTGGACATTATGGAAGAGTATAGAAGTTTTTTAGTTGATAGAAATATTATCAAGCTAAGGCATCAGCTAAAGGGCGATTTTAATGAGTGTAAAAAGTTAATTTCAAATGAGATTTTTAGCTCACTTGCTAAAAAGTTGCCATATAATCACTCTAAACTAAGTCTTGAAAGCATCATACAAAGGCAAGTTTATAAGCTTAGTGGGTTTTTATGTGGTGCGAATAATTATCATTCTTATGTGTTTAGGTGGTGAGCGTGTATATTGTAAGCTACGATATAGAAGATAACAAATCACGAACAAAGCTTTTTGAAGAGCTAAAGGATTTAGGACTTTTAAATATCCAAAAATCAGTCTTTTATGGAGAGCTTAGCAAAAGTGAGATAAAGGTGGTAAAAGAGCTTTTTAAAAAGCTTTGTGATGATGGGGATAAGGCGTTTTTGTGTAGGTGTGAGATAGATTTAGACTATACGCACGGCTATAAAAAGGCTGATTTAGAGCAACTTAGTTTTGATAGTATTTAGTAACTTGTGTATATTTTAACCAAAACAATGAGAATTTTAAATAATTTGAAATAGGAATTTCATGGAACTTTTGAAGGCGAGTTTGATTAGGCAGTTTGTGTTTTGTCCTAGGATATTTTATTTTTATAATTTTTGTGATATTACACCAAAATATCCTAAGCATGTAGGTTTTGGCAATGATTTTCATAAAAAGCAAGATGAGCTTTTCAAAAGTCGCACATTTGCTAAACTTGGGCTAAGCGAATATAAAGCCTATAAAAAATCAATATTTAGAAGATGAAGAATTGTGCGGGGTTTGTGATATGCTATTTGTTGGGGTTGATGAGGTGGTGGTGCTTGAGTTTAAACAAAGCGATAATCTAAATCTTAGTAACGGGGCGAAAATGCAACTACTAGCATATGCAAAAATGGCTAGTAAAACTTATGCTAAGCCTTGCAAAAGAGTGATTTTATGCTCATCAAATCATCTAAAACATAAGGTTTTTAATATTTTTCCGAATGATTTTGCTAGGCTTAAAAGAGTTGTAAAAGATATGAAAAATCTTTTAGATAATGGAGTTTTTCCAAATAGTAGCGCTAGTCTTAATGCTTGTAATCAATGTGAATTTTTTAACTATTGTGATGATAGGGAATAAATTTAGTATGTTTGTGTTAAAGTTTATCGGGGTGGCTAAGCCAGTTGCCCGATATTTTACTAACTTTTCGGTATTTCTACCTACTTATGATTTCAAACGCTCGTTGTGATAGAATTAGATTTGCTTTTTAATTTTAGTGATACAAACTAAACATAGGTTTAATTTTTCCACTAAAGTGCTAAAATTTGAAAGAATTTTAAAAGTGGAAAAATCACTATTTTTTAAAAACTCTCAAATACTTGATATATAAGCAAGTTTTCCTTGCTAATTGCAAACCTAATTCTATCACAACACGGTTTGAAACGATAGCCTTGCAGGAGCTTATAAAGAGCTAAAAATATTGCAAACCTAATTCTATCACAACACGGTTTGAAACTTCCAAACAGAAAGAAGATGAATACATAACCAAACTAAATTGCAAACCTAATTCTATCACAACATGGTTTGAAACTTAAAAACAAAAATAAAAAACTTATCGTAATTTTTATTATAAGCCCAATTCTAATAAAATTTAAATAGAAAAATAAAAACCTATTATTACCAAAATTTTTATTAATGCTTTTTTGCAAGACCTGCTTTTATATCTAAATTATTAAGCTTATTTATGCTTTTTGTTAGCTTGTCCATCTTGTCTGTACTAAGCTTTGCAATTTTGCCAAGTTTTTCTAATCTTTCTTGCTGTGTTTTTAGCTTATCAAATCCACCTAAGGCTAACTTTAGCCCTAAGCCAAACTGCATATCCATTAAGTTCTCCTTAATTTTAAATACATATAATCATCTAAATGGGTCTTAGAATGATTGTGGTAGGCGGCTTTCATTAGGTTTATCCTTACCAATTCGCCTGACATTTTTTTAATGTTCAAATCTAAGTGATGACACATAATATCCATCTTCTAAATCTTTAAATACTAAAATATACTTCCTACCTAAAATGCTTTGAATACATATTTTGTTATCTTTGTTGTTTTCATCAACTTCTATTTGCTTACCTTTTTTCAATATTTGTCCTATTAAAGAATAGTCATAAGCACTAATTTCTTTATGGTGTAGATGAGTTGCTATTTGGAATTTATCAATATATACAGGTCTATTATTAAATTTCGTAATACAAATTCTTAAAGTATCTCTTGCCTTTTTCTTTAGTTTTTTTGACCTTTTTATAGCTTGCTCTTTATATTCTTTAAGATTTAAGCCGCTTTTTTTAAATAGGTTTTGTTCGTTATTAAAAGCCTTTTTTAAAAGCTCAAAGCTTTTTTTGTGTTCTTGTGTGCTCTTATAGGCTTCATTCATAATCTTTTCGGCTTGTTTTCTAAGGCTCTCATCTACACTTTTTACCTTTTCAACTAAAACATTAAATAAAGCATTATTAGGCTCAATAGGATTATTATCAAATCCACGCACAGCAGCATTTAATGAACTTCTTGGGTCTTTTGCGTTTTCTTTATAGCCAAGTGCTTTAGCTTCATCAAGACTTAAAACCTGTGTTTTACACCTACAACCCCAGCCATTAGGCGCCAACAATAATGCTCCTTAGGTAAAATAAGTCCGTGAAAGGCTTTAAGTACAACTCTAACCCTATTATCCATAATTGCTACATATCTTAAGTAAGGCTTATCGCTAATTAGTTGTTTTTTTAAATCTTGCTAAATTATAAACTTGTCTTAGGTTTTGATTAAAAACAACTTTTAAATGATTTTTATGTAAGCCACTAGCGTTTTTAAGCTCATTTACGCAATCTTTAAAGCTTGTGCCGTTTTGATAAGCCTTTTTAAGTATGCTATGCATTCTTTTAAGTGTTTCAATTTCATTTATCCCACTTATTAAAAATATGCGATTATATGCACTAAAGCGAAGTTTATCTAAATCATAATCTTTAGGTAATTTATCATCAAAGTATTTAATTGCATCTAAAGGGTTTAGTTTAAAAATATTGCTTAAATCATTCATTACTTAAGCCTTTTAAACTAATATTTGTTAAAACTTGAGCCATTATGTTTTCTAGTTTGTATTGTTTTATGCCTTAATTAAGTAGTTTATTCACAGCGTCTTCATAAGAATTTGAGTTTTCAAGGACTTTTAAAAACTGCTCTTATAAGTCTTTATCTAAACCCACTACCCAACATCATTAAATCTATATTATCCACAGCTTATTTATTTCATTAAAAAAGCTTTTAAAAACATTATTTATCCTGTAAAGGTATAAAACTAGTTTGCATAGTTTGATTATTTAA
>NZ_JAHCZC010000069.1:0-10088 GCF_018501135.1 Campylobacter sp. 2018MI13
GTTAAAAATCTATCATAAGGCTTATTTTTCATAAGAAGCTCATCAATTTTATTATAATAAAATCCAGAACTTATTTTAAATGGCTGGGTTGTATATACGCCTTCTATAAAAAATCTATCAATATTAGAATTTTTAAACGAATACTCCGTAGTATTATTAATATTAAAATTATTATTAAAATAATACTTAAACTGATTGCTTAAAATATTAAACTTAGAATCTTCTGTCCTAAGCGTTAAAGAATGCTTAAGTTTTTTATCATTATCACTAAAAATTATTTGAGATAACTCAATATTAAAGGTTAAATCATCATAAGTATTTGGTATGAAAAATTCATTTTCTATTTCTTTTGAACCAGTCCTAAGACTAGCACCAAAACCAAAATTAATATTATGCAATATATAATCATACTTTCTAAATAAATTAGTATATATAAAAGCACTATGAGTAGAATTAAAATTATAATCATCTCTTCTACTATAATTATTATAAAAGTTAAGTCCTAATTCAAATTCTTCATTTAAAACAAAGTTAATATAATCATTAAATAAGCTTTTATTAAACTCAATTGGAACATAAAAATGAAATCTATTTAATGTACTACCTTCTCTTCTATAAAAATTGCTATATGAAAAATCTGCTTTATAGTTAATATGATTATCAAATAAAGTATCATAAAATCTATGATAATGTAGATTTGGAATTTCTTGTAAAGTATAATCTTGATTAATACTTGAAGTGTCTTGATAATATTTAGCATATAAACCGAAATAATCTTTATTATCTGTATAAAAATAATTAAATTTTGAAGTTATTATGGCTTCATCATTATTATCTAAAAAACTAGATAAATTCAAATAATCAATATCACTAATTCTTAAAAAGTCTAAATATAATCCTTCTTGATTTTTGTTATTTGTATTAAAGATTTTATCTCTTTCATAGTGCATATTAAATCCATAATGCTCGCCAAATTTCAATTCTTCTTTATTAAAATAACTATTAAATTCTTTAAAATACCCAACTCCTATATTTCCTTTAGAATAAGGGCTATCAACAAAACGAAAATTAGAATAAATTCCATAACCCCTATTTGTTCTAATTTGTGGTCTTAATTCTAAATCCATTCTATGATTAATCGCCCAAAAAAATGGTTGCTCATAATGAATAGCTTCTTTGCTTTTTATTGATAATTTAGGAACCAAAAAACCAGTTTTTCTACTATCATCTGTATTAATAGCAAAATATGGCATATAAAAAATTGGTATATTTTTAAATCTTAAAACCATACCTTTTAATACTAAATCTTGAGTTTTAGTATTATAAATACCTTCCTTAAAATCAATACTCCATTCAGGATTTGCAACATCACAAGAACTAACACTTGCATTTTTTACAATAAAATCACCATTTATATAAGAACTATTCTTACTTTTTAACCATACTTCAATAAAAGAATCGCTTATAAAAAAATTATCAAAATTTGCACAAGAATTACCTAAATTAATTTTTGCATAATTTGATATAGTAGTTTGATTATTGTTTATTAAAAATACATCTCCAAATAATTCTAATTCTTTTGTATCTTGATTATATTTACCACTATTTGCTCTTGCAAAATAATTTTCTTTAAACAACAATATATCTTTATTTGAGATTATGTAATTATCTTTTTTTATAAACTCATCTGATTGAATTTCAATTTGATTTGAATAAAGTAAGCCAATAAGCAATATCAAATAAGATATTTTTTTAATCAACTTTAATCACCATAGATTTGCTGGCAATATCAGCAAAATTTCTTCTTGTCTTATTAAAGAATATAGATACAAACAATACCCCATTTATAAAAAATTCACAAAATACAAACACCAAAGCTCTATTTAAAGATTCTGTAAAATTAGGAGTATCAAAATGTTCGCAATTTACAATTTTTGTCTTTGTAATCATATTGCCAAAAGTTGCACCATACATATAAAAAAATATAAGAACATAAAAGAATTTAATAATAAAATATGCTTTTACATAGCGAAATAATAATATATTTAAATTGATATAATCTTCGTTATTTATTAAGGTTCTTATTTTAATTATTTCTTCATCGTTTATAAAATATATCATTAAAATAAAGATAAGAATATAGCAAATTATAAAATCAGCCACAAAAGCAATAAACCTAGCAACAATATCGGCTAGTTGTTTATCTTCTTTTTCAAGCTTTTCTAATATTTTATCATCCATTTAAAACCCTAAACATAAATCCCCAAACAAGCGTTAAATTTCAAGGTCTTGTAACCTAAAAAATAGTGGAAGAAAAGCATTAAAGGCTGCAATTCACAATTACTTGCATCACAGAACACGGTTGCTTAAACTTAATCACATAAAAAAATCTGTTAGACCGAATATATTAAACCCGCGTTGTCTAGGGTAGTGTAATTTTACATAAAAAGCTTAATGAATTTTTACTTACCCAAGCAAAACTCAGAAAACATTGCATCAAACAATTCATCGCTTCCTGTTTTTTTACCAAAAAGAGATAGTTTATTTAAACTTTCATTTAAATAATAAGCACAAATTTCAAGCTCATTAAAATTATCTATAGCTAAATAAATATTCTCACTAGCACTATAAAACGCACTTATTAAATCAGTATTAGTTAAAACCAATTCATTGTCTAATTGAGAATTTAAATAATTTTTTAATTCAAATTCTAAAGCTTTTATATCATTATTTAATGCTGATATTTTAATACCTTCTAAAGTATTTACTTGAGCTAAGTCGCTTTTATTTTGAACTATAAAATATTTTTTACCACTATTTTTAATGTATTCTAAAAGTTTTAATTCATCTTCTAAGCATTCTTTTGATGAATCAATTAAAAACAATACTATATCAGCTTTATTAATAGCCTCATAGCTTCTTTTAATGCCTAATTCTTCTATTAAATCATCACTTTGTCTAATTCCTGCAGTATCAACTAATTTTATTAAATGTCCGTGATAATTTAAATACTCTTCAATGCTATCTCTAGTAGTTCCTGCAATATCACTAACTATTGCTCTATTAAACGATAATAAAGCATTTAATAAAGAGCTTTTACCTACATTTGGTTTTCCAATAATTGCTAGGTTAAATCCTTCTATTAAGCCTCTTTTTTTCTCGCTTCTAATTGCAATTGTTTCTAATTCTTTAGCGTTATTAAGTAGTTTTGTTTTAGCATTTTCTAAAATATCTTCAGGCAAATCATCATCAGCATAATCAATTGCAGTTTCTAAATAAGCTAAAGTTTTAATTAACTCATCTTGAGTGCTAGTGATTAATTCTTTAAAAGCTCCATCTATATTCTTAGATATTATTTTTCTTGCATTTTCACTCTTTGCAGCAATTAATTCATTTATTAAAAGTGCTTTTTCTAAACTCATTTTATTGTTTAAGCAAGCTCTTTTGCTAAATTCCCCTGCTCTTGCAAATCTAGCACCTAATTTATTTAAAATCATAAGTATATTTTGTGCGTTTGTAAAACCGCCGTGAATTTGAAATTCTACGCAATCTTCACCAGTAAAAGAAAAAGGGGCTTTAAAATAAATTATAATGCCTTCATCAACAAATTCATTTTCGTAAAATAGTTTAAAAAAGTGAGCATAGCGGGGATTATTTTTTAATTTTTCTGCGTTTTTTTGACTTAATAATTTTGATGCTATTTCTAAAGCTTTTTCCCCGCTTAATCTAATAATACTAATAGCACCATTTCCACTAGCACTAGCAAGTGCTACTATTGTGCTATTCATTGTTTTTTAAATTCTCCATAAATTGCAATGTATCTTCCTAAAGAACTATCCTTTATAACTATATTTTTATGAGAAAATTCTTTTAGTAATTCTTCATATACTAGATTTAATAAACTTGTTTCTAATGGTCTTGTTTGAGCCTTACCCACTTCATCAATTTTTGTCTTTACTTCGCTTAAATGCTTTTCAAGATTTTCTCTTAATTTAGCAAGAACACCACAAATCTCAACTCTTGCGTGAAGATTGTATTTAATGTTTATTAGATGATTTACAATAGTATCTAGTGCTTTGTATTTATGTGCGTCTTTTCCTATTAAACTTTCATAAGAATTTGCAATAAATTCTAAATTTACACTATTTTCATTAGCTGGAGTTACCACAACATCTCTTACATCAAAATATTCACTACAAAATAAATTTTTTAAATCTTTTGCAATATCTTCAATAATATTAATTTCAATTTTTTTCTTAACTTTTACTTCAATTATTGCATCTTTTTTAAAAAAACCTAAAAAACCAGCTTTTGGCAATTGAATTATTTCATACTCTAATTCTCTAATAGAGCAATTAGTTTCCTTAATTGCTCTATCAATAGCACCTTCTAGTGTTTTATCAACTATTTGCATTTTTTCCTTCTTTATTAGCAAAAATTTTATTTACAAACCATTGTTGAGCTAGTGAAAATGTATTATTTACACACCAATACAATGTAAGACCTGCTGGGAAATTTATAAAAAATATCACAAATACTAAAGGTAAGAATTTCATAATCTTAGCTTGTGTAGGGTCTTGTATAGTCATAGGAGTTATAACTTGTTGTAAAAACATAGTAGCACCCATATAAATTGGTAAAATATAATAAGGATCATGTATTGCTAAGTCATTAATCCATAAAGCCCAAGGAGCAGCCTTAAGTTCAATAGCATTTAATAATACCCTATAAATTGCAAAAAATATTGGAATTTGAATTAATATTGGTAAACATCCGCCCAATGGATTTGCCTTATGTTTTTTATAAAGCTCCATCATATGCATTTGCATTTTTTGTGGATTACCTTTATATTTTTCTTGAATTTCTTTAATTTTTGGAGCTAAAACTTTTAATTTTTGCATAGAAACCATACTTTTATAAGTTGGATATGTAAGACAAATTCTAACAACTATCGTAAGAATAACAATAGACCAACCCCAATTGCCTACATGTGAATATATAAAACTTAAAAATGCGAACATTGGTTTAGCAATAAAAGTAAACCAACCATATTCAACCACATTTGTAAGTTTTTCATTAACAGCTTCTAAAATTTTATGCTCTTTTGGACCAATATAAGCATTAAATGTATCATTACCACTAGCTACAACATAACCAACTGATAAATCTTTGTGATTTTTAACAACTACCTTAAATGGCTTTTCAAAATTATAAAATGTGCTTGTGTAGTATCTATCAGAAAATGCAGCTATTATAGAATCAGTTTCAACTCTTTCATCATTTGATTTTATATCTCCATCTTCATAATCTACTTTAGTATCATCATTTTTGTAAATCATAGCACCATGAACTGTTAAAGTATCTGCTAAAACATTAGGACGCTCACCTGGAGTAATAACATAATCTCTTAATTTATTATCGCTAAAAGTAATTTTTACTTGATAAAAACCATTTTCTTTGAATGTTATAATTTTATTAACAATTACACCATTTACATCTTTACTTAAAACTAGCTCTTCACCAATATTTACACTACTTTTATTTGCTTTAAAAGTTGTATTATTAAATTCTTTATTAAATTCACTATCATAAAAAACCATAGATAAAGGATATAAAGTAGTATTTTTATCAACTAAATTAATAGCTTCATTTGTTTCATTTAAAAATCTTTCATCTTTTAAAATAAAACTACTAATTTCTCCATTTTCATTGATTTGAACATCAAAATGCTCATTATTAACACTAGCAATAATATTATTTGTTTTTATTGCTTTAATATCTCCGATATTTTGAGTTTTTGTTTGTATATTACTAACTTCTTGCTTTTGAATTTGTTGAGTATTAGTAACAACTGGTTTAGGGATTAAAAAATCATAACCTATAAAAAAAACCATAGATAAAACTACAGCAATTATAATCCTTTTTTGTTGAGACATATTATCAAACATATTTTTCCTTTATTTGAATATTACTTTTACTATATAATAAAATTGTTTATCTTTTGGAACAAAAATCATTTTAAGTTTTTTTATCTTATTTTGATGTGTAAAAAGCATAATAGGTTTATGTTTAATTTTAATTATAGGATAATCAAAACCACCTACAAATAATTGATTACATTTTAAAATTCTTAAAGCTGTTAAAAAAAGTGCTTTAAAAAAATTATTATATTGAAGTTGAATAATCGCATATTGAGAGCAAGTTGGATAATATCTACAAGATTTAGGCTTTAAAGGACTTAAAAAATATCTATAAAATTCAACTAATTTAACAGCTAAATACCTAAACATTTTATTCCTTTAAACACCCCAACCTTTTAAGACTCCACTTAATATTCTTTTCTAATTCAAAATAACCTAAATCACTAAAACCTTTTTTTGCTACAAATATGTAATAACCGCTACTTATATTTGGATAAAGTTGTAAAAAAATAGCTCTTATTAATCTTTTAGTTCTATTTCTTACAACAGCACATCCTACTTTTTTACTTGCGATTACTGCAATTTTTTTAACTTCGCTTGGTTCGTGATAAATAACGCAGTTTTTAGCAAACCATTTTGAACCAATTTTATAAAGTCTAGCAAAATCTTTAGAATCATTTATGCTAGAAAATTCCTTTAGATTGCTAATCTTCTTCTACCTTTTGCGCGTCTTGCATTGATTACTTTACGACCATTTTTAGTCTTCATTCTTACACGAAATCCGTGAGTTCTCTTGCGAGGTGTATTGTGTGGTTGATAAGTTCTTTTTGGCATTTTTCTTCCTTAAATAAAAAAATTAAACGCATATTCTATCACAAATAACTTAATTATTTTTAAGTATTTTTGATATAAAATAAATTTTATGGATAAAAATACATATTTACATTACTTAAAATTATTCGGATTTTCCTTTTACAACGATAAGTTAAGCGTTAATAAAAACTACAATATAAAAGATATAAAAAATTGCAAATTATGCAATTTATACAAAAGTAAAAATAATTTTTATACAAATAAAGTAATTAAATCAAATATTTTCATACTAAGCAATATTGGTTTTAATGACAATTATGCTGAATATTTTAATAGTATTTTAAGCAAGAATTTAAGTCTTAATTTAAATAATGTATACATTACAAATATAGTAAAATGCTCAAATCAATATAAACAAGAAAATATTTTAAAGTGCTATCAGTATTTTTTAAATGAACTTTTAGAAAGTGAAGCAAATATTATAATTTTATTAGGAGAAAATTTAAAAAATATATTACAATTATCAAATTTTAATATTGGAGATATTATTTTTTATGACTTTTATGGTAAAAAAAGAAAAGTTTTGCTAAATTACAGCTTTAGCTTTATTAAAAAAAATCCAAGTTATAAAAATGATTTTATAAATAACTTAAAAAAAATAAAGGAATAATTATGAAAAAATTATTAACAACAATGTTAATATGCTCAAATCTTATTGCTGCCAAACAAGAATTAGTCAAAATTGAGCCAGCAAAGGTTTTTTATGTTAATTACGAAAAAGAAAAATGCTCTGATGAATGTCTAAAAGACTTATTATACAAAGGTCTTTATATAAGCTATATAACAAGATTTAATTCTAATGATGAAAAACTAAATAACATTTATGTAAAACTTCTTAATGGAATTGAATATATTGATTTACCTAAAAAACAACAATTAAACACAATTAAAATAGCTTTAGTTATACCAGAAAAAGTTGTAAAATCTTATTCTAGTAATATAATTTCTCCTGCACTTGCATATCTTATGAAACAAAATGATAATGTATATATGAAAGTATATTTTACAGGAGATGAAAGTGAAGCTAATATAGCTCCTATCATAAGCCAATTACACGATTATTCACTAATTATTACAGGATTTCAAAAAAACGGCATTAATGTATTAAACAAAAGTATTACAAATATTGCAGTATTTAATCCATTGGCAAAATCTAGTGATTTTGATAATGTAAATTCTAATTTTACATTTGGTAGCATAGATTATCAAGAGCAAGTTGCAAAACTAATAAATATTTCAAATAATAAAATAGCTGTATTTAAAGATGATAGCTTACTAGCAAGTAAAATAACTGATAATATAAGAGAACAAAGCAATATAATTTCTCTTAAAACTATTGAAAAGAAAAATCTAAATGTAAATTCGGCTTTAAGTGATGCTTGGAAATTAAATAATTCTAGCGTATTTTTTAATATACCATTAGTAAAAACAACTCTTTTGGCAACACAAATAAGAGCTTTAAGTATTAGACCAAATAAATATTTAAGCACTCAAATTAATTATCATCCAATGTTTTTAAACCTAAGCCAAGAAAACGAAAGGTCTATGTTTTATTTTGCTAATTCAATAGGCGAAATTGATGAAGAAATAGAGTATATAAATGATTTATTAGGGCAAAAAATAGCTTATAACTGGATAGCTTATTCAACTAGCGTTGGATTAGATTACTACTATCACGAGCTATATTCAAACAAAAAAGATAGATTATTTAAAGATAATTTTATAGGTAATTCAATACATTTTAATGTAAGAATTATGAATGCTAAACAATCAAAATTTAGCGAACAAAAATAAAACTAAGAATTTAAATTCTTAGTTTTAAGTAATTTTATAAAGATAATAAAGCAATTCTTACTGCGTTAGTTGCTGCTCCAACACGAATTTGATCAGCTACACACCATAAATGTAAAATCTTAGGGTTATTTAAATCAACTCTAATTCTACCAACATAAGTTTCATTTGTATTGCTTGTAAATAAAGGCATTGGATAGCGTAATTCTTCATTTTCACTATCTTCATTATGTGCTTTTGTGTTTGGATTATCCATCAATACAACGCTTGGAGCTTTACTTAAAATCTCTCTTACTTTTGTTAAATCTACATTATTTTTAAAAGTAATTGTAATACTTTCGCTATGACTTCTAAGCACTGGCACTCTAACGCAAGTAGCACTAATTTGCATTTTTTTATTCATAATTTTTTGAGTTTCATTTACCATTTTTAGCTCTTCTTTTGTATAGCCACTATCAGTAAATACATCAATTTGAGGAATTAGATTTAATGCTAGTTGATAAGTAAATTTTGATGGTTTAATTTCTTCAAAAGCAAATACTTTTTGAAGACCTTCCATAAGCTCACTCATACCTAAATTCCCTGCTCCACTTGCCGCTTGATAAGTGCTAACATCAACTCTTTCTATATCAAATACATCATCAAGTGGTTTTAATACTTGCACCATTTGAATGGTTGAGCAATTTGGATTTGCAATTATTCCTTTATGTTTTTCAAAATCACCAGGATTACATTCAGGCACTATTAAAGGCACATCATTCATCATTCTAAAATAACTTGTATTATCAATAACTAAAGCACCTTTATTTGCTGCAATTTTTGCATATTTTTCACTTATACTTCCACCCGCACAAAAGAATGCTATATCAACATCTTCTTCATCAAAACTATGCTCATCTAATTCTTCTATAACATAAGTTTCATCACGCCATACAATCTCTTTACCAGCACTATTTTTACTAGCTAATAATCTTAGTTCTTTTACTGGAAAATTGTATTCATTTAATACATTTAATATTTCTTCGCCTACAGCACCTGTTGCACCAATGATTGCAATATTTTTCATTTCACTCTCCTAAATTGTATTTTTGCATTTTTTCTCTAAAAACTTTTTCGCTCATTGAAATTAATTTAGAAGCTGCTTTTATATCCTTTTCTTGCTTTAAAGCTTCTTTAATTAATTCAAATTCTAAGTCATTTATATTATTTTTATTATTATTAGTAAAATTAAGCCTTAAATCACTATCTTTTACTATATTGTCATCACTTAAAATTGCAGCACTTTCAACAATAGAAATCAATTCTCTTATATTTCCAGGATAATTATAATCATTTAATACTTTTATAGCTTCTTTGCTAAAAGTTTTTTCCCCTAAATCATACTCATTACAAATTCTATTTAAAGTAGCATTAGCAATTTCTATTATTTCATCTTTTCTTTGTCTTAAAGGCAAAATATCTAGCATAATTGTATTTAATCTATAAAATAAATCTGCTCTAAAT
>NZ_JAHCZC010000006.1:0-39446 GCF_018501135.1 Campylobacter sp. 2018MI13
TATTTATATGAATAATTATAATTATTCGCTTTTGTATGAATATTTTTTAAATAATTTTAATATTGATATAACAAAGCTTGATGTTAAAATCAAGCCCTTTTTCTTTCATTCGCACTTAGTTTATAAATACACTTAAAATAAGCAAATTAATCACAATAGCTTTTATATTAATTAGAATTTGATTTGTTTAATTTATAAAAATTAATATCATTTATTTTCACACATTTTATTATATTTTTATCTACTAATTCATCTAACATTTTTATATCTTTTTCATCAATTTCTTGTGAACTTAATGGTCTTAAACTAATAGTTTTAAGCAAATCATCATATTTATTTATATTAGTATTTCTACTCATAATATTAACTTTTATATTAGTTATCAAACTAGCCAATTTACTTAATTTCTCAAAACTTGCAGCCTTTACATTATAATCACTCGGTCTATCAATAGTTCCTAAATCAAGTCTAGTTGCTTTAATATCCTTTAAAATATCATTTAAAGCAATAAAATCCTTTTCATCATCATTAATACCATCTAAAACCAAGCATTCTAAAATCAACTCACCTTTATAAATTTGACTAAATTCTTTTATACCTTGAACTATTTTATTTATATCTATATTCGTTCTATCAATTTTGCGAAATACTTTAGGGTTTACACTATCAATACTTAGTTTAACGCTATCAAGATTTAATAATGCCTTTTGAATATTTTTATCAAAAATTGTGCTTGCATTACTCAAAATTAATGATTTTGCATTCTTTTTAACTTCATTTATTTTTATAATCAATTCATCTAAATATGGATATAAAGTAGGTTCGCCATTTGCACTAATGCTTATATAATCGCAATCTTTATGTATTTTCAAAGCTTCTTTTAGCTCATTTATTATATATTCAACACTTAAATTTGATTTATTTTCATATTTTAATTTAGCTTTTCCAAGCTCACAATATAAACAATCAAAATTACAACATTTCTCATTAGGACTTAAATCTATACCTAAAGATTTTTTAAATCTTCTTGAATTAACTGGGCCAAAAATTACTTTCATAAAAATACCTTTAATATTAATTACTATTGAGATTTTAGCACTAAATACTAATGGAATTTAACTTAATCAAGCGTTTATGCTTGATTAAAATTTTTGTTTAGATTTGTTTATACAACGATATATGCTTGATTCTGAAAGGTTTAAAAGATTAGCTATTTCTGTAATTGAGCCTTTTATATTAAAAATACCTTTTTCATAGATTTTATCTACTATTATTTGTCTTTGTTTTGGTTTTAGATTAGTATTTTTTAGCTCATTTACGCTAAGCCCTGTTAATTCTTGAATTAGCTCATTTAAATCAAGGCTCAAGACTTCTTCATAAGCAGCTTCTTCTACAGGTATATCACTACCTAATAATTGTGCTGCTATATTTTCCATTCTACTTTTATCGTAGTTTATACATAGCATTCCACTTAATTTATTGCCTTCTTTGATAAAAAATGTGCTACCTCTTATATTTTTTCCACCTGCACTTGCTTTATAATTGCTTAAAAAATCTCTTTCTTCATAAATCTTTTTATTAACAAGCTCAAGTGCAAATCCTGTAATAGGAGAATTAATACTTCTTCCGCTTATGTGATTATTAGCAATTTCTGCAATGCTCATTCCATCATCATTTATATCGTGCAAAACTATTTCATAATCCTTGCCTAAAGCTTGTGCTAAAAAATGCACTAATTTTATATATTCTGTTCTTGTTTGTTGATTCATAAAGCCCTCGGTAAATGTTTTGTAAATTATAGTTGCGTAAAGTAATTATAAGCCCTATTTTAGGGCTTATTTTATAATAATTCATCTCCTGTTTTAATAAATTCAGCCATTTCAGCGTCTGGCACCATACTTCCACCTGTTGCCCATATTAGATGAATTGCGTTTTTATGTTCAGTTTTAAGCTCATTAGAAATCATTAAGCCTTTAACCCCAGCTAAAGCCGAAGGCTCAAGTTTAATACCTTCGCTAGATGCAAGTAAGCTTAAATATCTATACATATTCTCATCACTTACCGTAAAGCTTCCATCAATTACACGCTCAAGCACTTTGCCTACAAGACCACTCGCACGACCAACAGCAAGCCCATCAGCAGCCGTAATATTATCAAGCCCAATATCAGCTACACTTATATCACTATGTTTTCCGGTAGCAAGTCCAAGTATCATACAAGGACTATGCGTTGGCTCAGCAAAAAAGCATTTTACACAATCGCCAAATTCAGCCTTAAGCCCATAAGCAACCCCACCAGGACCACCACCAACACCGCAAGGAAGATAAACATAAAGCGGTCTATCTTTGCTGATATTAATATCTAATGCTTGCAATTGTCCTTTTAATCTCTTTGCAGCAACGCTATATCCTAAAAATAAATTATGCGAGTTTTCATCATCTATAAAATAACAATACGGATTATTTTCAGAACTTTTTCTTCCTTGCTCTACTGCGACGCCGTAATCATCTTCATAAGTAATCACGCTGCATCCGTGCTCTCTTAGCATTTTTTTCTTCCATTCTTTAGCACAATCACTCATATGAACTTCTACTTTAAAGCCAAGTTTTGCACTCATAATTCCTATTGAAAGACCAAGATTACCGGTTGAGCCAACTGCTATTTTATATTTACTTAAAAATTCTTTATATTTTGGCTCGGCAAGTTTTGAATAATCATCTTGAATACTTAGCATATTATTTTCTATTAATAAATCTTCTGCGTGTTTTAACACTTCATATATTCCACCACGAGCCTTAATAGAGCCTGATATTGGTAAATGCGAATCAAGTTTTATATAAACATCGCCTTGAATACTAGCACCACTTAATTTTTCTAACTCTTTTTTATAATTATTCACACAAGCTAATGGGCTTTCTATAATACCATTAGTAATATTTGTAGCAGGGAAAATTATCTTAAGTAAAGGTGCAAAACGATTAAGCCTAGCCCTTGCATCATCAATTCTATCAAGCTTAATAGCACCTTTGTTTAATTCATTTAATACATCATTACTTAGATTTGTATTAATCCAACTTGTTTCTTTCATTGCTTTTAGATTTTCAATTAACATTTTTACTCCTTATAAAATTATTGATAAAACATAGCTTAAAACTAAACCACAAATACTTGCTACTAAAGTCGCACTTGTAAAATATTTAAACATAGCTTTTACACTCATTCCTAAGCTTTCTTTTACTAGCCAAAATAAGCTATCAGTTACGATAGTACAACCTATAGCACCACTTCCTATTGCAAGGCATAAAACTTCTTTACTAACATTACTATCCATTTGCAAGACAATTCCTGCTGCACTAATCATAGCAACCGTTGCACTTCCAACACTAGCATGTAAAATAATAGCAATTAACCAAGCTAAAAATACAGGATTTAAACTCAAACTTCCTAAAGTCTGCTTTAATGCTTCGCCAATGCCTGAAGCAATTAATATCTCATTAAAAGCTCCACCTGCTCCTATGATTAATAAAATTGAAGCAATTTGTGTAAATGAATTAGAACTAAATTCCATTAAATTTTGCATAGAATAGCCTTGCTTTAAACCTAAAGTATAATATGCTACAAAAACACTTATTAATAATGCGATAATAGGATTTCCAATGAATGCAAATACTGCATTATCTTTAAATACTAAAGTCTTAAGCAACATTAAAACTAAAGGTAAAAGTATTGTAAAATAAGTAATTGCTGTGCTTGGCATAGAGTTGTAAGTAGAACTTGTATTATCAAAAACACTCATCTCATTATCTTTTGAAAAATCAAAGAATTTCAAAAACAAAACCCCACCTATAAAAGCACATATCATACCCACAACTATACTCATCCAAATTACTTGACCTATATCAGCACCTAAAGTACCTACTATACTAGTAGCTGCTGGGTGTGGTGGCACCATACAATGAACTGCCATTAGTGAAGTTGCTAATGCTATGCCTATTTTTATTCTGCTAACACCTATTTCTTTAGCTACAACTAAAACTAAAGGCACTAATAAGACAAATCCAACCTCAACAAATACAGGAATACCAGCAATAAATCCAACCAACATCATAACAATATCAGCTCTTTTTTTACCAAGTAGATTTAGTAATGATAGGGCTATTTTTTGCGCTCCGCCACTAACTTCTAGCATTTTTCCTAAGATACTTCCACAACCAATAATAACAGCTAAAAATCCTAGCGTCCCACCTACTCCATTTTCAATAATAGAGCCGATTTTTGTTAAATCAACACCAGTTATAAGTGCGACAAAAATACTTGCTAAGCTTAATGATAAAAAAGCGTGGATTTTAAGTTTTGTAATACAAAACACAACTAAAGCAATAGAAGCTATTAAGACCGAAATTAAAGCAAAATTGCTCATCTTTTCTCCTTTATTTAAAAATCATCATTTGATTATACCCCCCCCCATCTTTAAAATTTTCTTAAAATAATAATTTTTTTGATTTTTTTTAATAAATTTTCTTAATTTTTCTTACTTTTTCATAAAATATTACAAAAAGTAACAAATTTTTATTAATTTTAGAAAAAATAATAATAAAATTTTATTATTTTTATATAATGAAAATAAGTTAATTTTAAAAAAAGGAGAAATTATGAGATTTAGGTGGCTTATAGCCTTTGTATTTTTCCTAATAGGCTTAATCGCTTATATGGATAGGGCAAATATTTCTGTCGTTGCTAGTTTTATGATGCAAGAATTTAATATAGATAAAACTCAATTTGGCTTATTAAATTCTGCATTTTTTATAGCTTATGCCGCAGCTCAAATTCCAAGTGGTATTTTAATTCAAAAATTTGGCAATAAATTTATGACTATTTTTGCATTAATTTTATGGTCAATTTTTACTATTTTAACGCCACTTGCAGGAACATTTATGCTACTTTTAGTAGTTAGATTTTTATTTGGTTTAGGAGAAGCTCCTATATATCCTAGCAATGCAGCATTTAATAATAACTGGTTTGGTAAAAAAGAAAAAGCAAGAGCAGCTTCATTTTTACTAGCAGGTTCATACTTTGGGCCAGTAATTGCTCCATTTATATCTGTTTGGCTTGTCAATAATTATGGTTGGCATAGTGTATTTTATGTATTTGGTGCGATTGGAATTTTAATCGCCTTGATTTATTATTTTATAAGTTCATCAAGACCTGAAGATAATAAATTTATTAGTAAAGACGAACTTTTATATATTCAAAGTGAAAGATTTGTAGATAGTATTAAAAAAACTCCTTGGAAAGCATTCTTAAAAAATAAAGAATTTTATGCACTTGGAATTGCATACTTTTTTTGTGTTTATATGACAGGTATGTTTATGACTTGGCTTCCTACATTCTTACTAGAAGCTAAAGGGCTTGATTTAAAAGCTATGGGATTTTACGCTGGAGCTCCTTGGCTTGCTATTTGTATATTTGTTGCACTTGGTGGTGGATTAAGCGATAAGATTTTAAAAATTACAAATAGTTTTAAAAAAGCTAGAACTTATTTAGCAGTTGCTGGATTTTTAATATTTGATATATGCTTATTTTTAGTTGTATATGTTGAAAATACAATGCTTAGTATTTTATTTTTAAGTCTTGGTTTTGGGTTTTTAGGACTTCCTGTTGTTGTATCTTGGGCTGTTGCAGCTGATAAAGGTAGAAGTCAAGCAGCAGCGGTTAGCTCTTGGATGAATTTATGGGGAAATGTAGGTTCAGCGTTTTCGCCTATTTTAGTTGGCTGGATGGCACAAAAATATGGATGGAATATAGCTATATTATTTAATATAATTCCTGTAACACTTGCTATGATAGCTTATTTATTTGTAAAACCCGACAATGCTTTAGAAAGTAATTAATTTTAATAAAAGGAGAAAAAATGTTTATTTTAAACAAAAGAGTTAGTAAAGTTTCAGATGAAATTCTTAATCTTTATAAAGAGGTTTGCCCTTCAACTATAGGACATATGCAAGATTGTGGTTTTATTAGAAATTTAAAGCCACTTCATAGTGGAAAAAAACTAGTAGGAACTGCTATAACCGTTAGAATACCACACCTTGATTCTACTGCTGTTCATAAAGTATTTGATATCGTAAATGAAGGTGATATTGTAATAATTGATACTAATAAAGATTATGAAAGAGCACCTTTTGGAGAATTAGTTTGCTATATGGCAAGACACAAAAAAGTTGGTGGAGTAATCATTGATGGTTGTGTAACTGATTTGAATGCTATTAAAAATCTTGGCGTTAATGTTTGGTATAGAAATGTTAGTGCTTTAACAACTAGAATTAAAGGAATTGAAGGCTCAATTAATGTTCCTATTGCTATTGATAATGTTGTTATAAATCCAGGAGATTTGATAGTAGCTGATGATGATGGAATACTGGTTTTAAATCCAGATATTGATAATGTTGAAGAACTTGGCAAAAGAGCAATAAATGTTCAAATCGGAGAAATTGAAACAAAAGCAAAAATAGATAAAGGCATTCCACTTAGCGAAATTTTAGGTGCAAATAAATATTTTGAGGGTTTATGATGAATAAATTAAAAATTGCTTTAGCTCAAATAAAAACTGATAGAAATTATAAAATTAACCTTGAAAAAATTATTGATTTTATGCAAAAGGCAAAATCTTTTGGTGCTGAGCTTGTGGTGTTTCCAGAAACTTCACAGGCTTTTGTGCCTAGTAATGAAGGGATTAATTTTAATACCATTGCTCAAAATATTGATGAAGAATTTGTAACAAGCATTATTAATAAAAGTAAAGAGTTAAATATCGCAGTTGTTTTTGGTTTTTATGAAAAAGATAATGAAAAAACTAAAAATAGCGTAATTTTTGCTGATTGTGGCAAAATAATCCATAAATACTCAAAAACTCACCTTTACGATGCTTTTAGCTATGATGAAAGTAAAGATATAAATGCAAGTAATGAAAAAATAAAAGCCTTTGATACAAAATGGGGCAAAATGGGGATAATGGTGTGTTATGAACTTCGTTTCCCTGAAATTGCTAGAACTTTAGCACTTGATGGTGCAAGGCTTGTATTAGTTCCTACTGCTTGGGTAGATGGCAAATATAAAGATGAGCATTTTATGCTACTTACTAAAACAAGAGCTTTAGAAAACACAATATATTTATGTGCTAGTAATCAAACAGGTAATATCTACACAGGTCGCTCGTGCCTAATAAATCCACTTGGACTTGAAGAAATAAAACTTGGCGTTGATGAAGGTATTCAAATATTTGAAATTGATTTTAATAAAATTGATGAAGTTAGAAAAGCCTTGCCTTGTATATCTCAAAGAAAGCCTAATTTATATAGCCTATAAACTAAATTTCGTATGTCTTAAACATACGAAATTTATAATAATTCAATTAATTGTATTTCATCACTAGCAAGTGCTTTTAAATCATTTGTAAAACCGCTTTTGCTAAATAAAATATATTTTTTAATAGGTAAATTACTATCTATTTTAGTAGCTTTTGCTTTTAAATCTTCTAAAACATTAGTTCCTACTGCTTTATTTTTATATTTACATTCAGCAACCATTAAATAATCTTTAGCGACCCCAACCGCATCAATTTCTGTATTTTTATCCCACCATCTACCACATTTTAAAAGGTCTTTATGTGTGTTTAAAAGATAATTAATCGCTAAATCTTCATACACCCTACTTATAAATTCCATAAAACTTGTCTTAATTATATTAATTACATAATCTGTATTATCAAGTTCAAGTTGAGATTTATAAGTAAATATATATGCAAAATAAAATCTTAAAAAATTATCTTTTATAAAATATAAACTTTTTTTTGATTTTTCTGGATTTTGTTCGGTTATAGGAATAATTTTATAAATAATATCAAGCTCAATTAATTTATCTATAAAAGATGTTATATTATTTGGACTTTTACCTAATTTACTAGCAATATTTCCAATCTTATGTTCTCCACTAGCAATAATTTTTAAAATTGAAAAATAAGTTATAGGTTCATTAATTTCATTTTGTAATACAAAACTAGCTTCATTATATAAATATGAATTTGGATTTAAAATATTTGCTTTAATATTTTCATAAATATCCCCTTTATCATTTATAAGCTCAAGATATTTTGGGATACTATAAAACACACTATATATTTCTATAAGCTCATTTTTAGTTTTATTAGGAAAAAAATCTTTTAAATACTTAAACTCAAGTGCTTCAAGCTTAATAGCACTAGTTCTTCTACCATATAAAGGAGAATTGTATGATAATGTATATTCATACATCATAGAAATAATTGAGCCACATAAAATCAAATGAATATTTTTATTCTTAAATATCTCATCACAAATATACTGAAATTGCGATGGAATAGAATTATCAAGCTTTGCAAGATATTGAAACTCATCAATTACTATTACTATTTTTTCATCTATTTTATTTGCTACATATAAAAATAAAGTTTTAATATCATTTATTTGAATTTGTTTTAATAAATCATCATTATAAAAATTAGCTAATTCATCTTTCATTCTATTAATTGTAATGTTAATATTTTCAAGGCTTGATAAAAAATAAAAAGCTTTTTTATCTTTTATATATTCTTTAATAAGTCTAGTTTTTCCAACCCTACGCCTACCATAAAGAATAGTGAAAGTAAAACCGATTTTATTAAATTCATCGTTTAAAGTTTTTAAATGTTTTTCTCTATTAACAAACATATTTAACCTTTATCGTTTTTAAATTATTATAATCTAAAAACGATAAATTTTAATTTATTCAAAACTTTTTATGTTTTCTAAATCTAAGACTTGTTTTTTAATTTTTTCTGAAAGATTTTTATCATTTACATTTGCATTAAATTTCTCAAGTAATTCATCTAAACTTAAAGCATTATCTGGATTACCTTTATTAATTTTTACTTCTTTAATAATAGTGCTTCCATTATTAAGCGTTGCTTTAAATTTGCCACAAAAATACTTTGGAAATCCACCTGAAATATATTTTTCATATTTAATTTTTTTAGCAAAATTAACAATCTCTTCACGATTTAATTCATTATAAGAATTTAAATTCACTTTACCATCTATAAACATATAACTTATTAAATACGCAAATGAAAATTTTGCTTCATAATCTGTTTTTGGATTGTGCTTTTTTTCTATAGGGTCGCATATAAAAGAAATAGGAACGCTATCTACATAGCATAAAATCTCCTTTATATCATCAGGCTTTAAACCATCATTTCTAAGTTCTTTGGCACAATCAATAAGCCCGTGTGCGAAATGACAACTTGGATATGGCTTAATTGATACTTCTTTTACCATATAATCTTTTCCTAAATTTTTATCAAGCCTTGTCTTATCGCATTCATCTTCTATACCAAATGCTCTAAAGATATTATCACGACCTTCAAAAATACTAACAGGAGCAAAAAGACCAGCTTTTGCATACTCACAAGCTCTAATTCCATTTAAAACCGCACTTGCTATATGAAGTATTTTAGAATTGCTTCCATTACTTAAAAACTCATTTATCCCACCTGCAAAACTAGCAGCAAAACCTAAAGCATTGATTGTTTGCGAAACATTTAAATCATTGATAACACAAGCTGCAGCACTTGCTCCAAAAACTCCAGCAATAGCACTTGTATGAAAACCATTTTTATGAAATGTCCCATTACTAGCAACCCCAATTCTTCCTGCAACTTCCCAACCCATAATAAAAGCTTTTAATATTTTTTTACCATCGTTTGTTTTAGAAAATCCATAACTAAGACAAAGCGGGGTTAAAATAGCACTTGCGTGAAGTATAGCTTCTGTTAAAGTATCATCAAAATCAAGTATATGAGAACTCATAGCATTTATCATAGCAGCATTAAGTGGGGTAGCCTTAAATTCACTACCCCAAATGCTTGTATTAGCATTCTCTTCTTTAAATGCCTTAATGGTTTTTAAAATAGCATCATTTTTGCTACCCGCAAGAGCAACTCCAATGGTATCTAACATCAATTCTTTTGCTCTAGTTTTTACATCAGCTGGTATATCTTCATAACTTTTATTTACTACAAATTCAGCTAATTTTTCACTATAAAGCATAATTAATCCTTTAAAATCTCTGCATTTTTAATTTTTTCTAAAAACTCATCAACTAATTTTGGTGCATATCCAACATAAGTAGTAGCATCAAGTAAAGCATCTATTGATTTTTCATCTAAAACTTCTCTTACTCTGCTATCTGCTAATAAAACTTCTTTGAATGTTTTATTATTTTCAATTCCAATCATAGCATTTTCATATACAATCTCATGAGCGTGTTGTTTTCCAAAATGCTCACTTAATGCAAACATAACCCTTTCGGCTAAAACAAAACCTTTTAAAGTATTAAGGTTATTTAACATTGAATCTTTTTTAACTTCTAATCCGCCTAAAGCTGTTTTCATATTATCAAGAACACAAGAAAGCATTAAAAAGATTTCAGGAAGTAATTTCCATTCCATTTTCCATACTTGTCCATCTCTTTCGTGTTCGTGTCTTTCAATATCGCTTAAAATTGCAATATTTGCTTTTAAAGTATTGCTAACTGTTACAGCATTTTCGCTTATTGCTGGATTTCTTTTATGTGGCATTGTAGAGCTTCCTACTTGACCTTTGCCAAATGGTTCAGCCACTTCATTTACTTCATTATGAGATAAAATCAAAATCTGATGAGCTATTTTATTAAATGTAGCATTTATATTAGCTAATACATATCCAAGCTCAATAAATCTATCTCTTGCTGGTTGCCAAGAAATATAAGGAACTTTTAATCCTAAACTCTCTATTGTTAGTTTTTCAACTTCATTATGTTTATCACTTAAACTAGCTTTAGTGCCAACCGCACCAACTATAAGACCTACATAAAGTCTTTCTTCGCATTCAAGTATTCTTTCATAATGTCTATTAAGCTCATCAAGCCAAATAGCAACTTTATGTCCAAAAGTAATAGGAAGAGCTTGAAGCGCTAAAGTTCTTCCCATCATAGCTGTATTTTTATGCTCTACTGCTAGTTTTTTTAAAGATTTTGCTATGATTTTTAAATCATCTTTTATAAGCTTTAAAGCTTCTTTAAATTGTAAAACAAACCCAGTATCCATAATATCTTGAGTAGTTACCCCAAAATGAACAAATTCTCCATATCCATTCTCGCAAGCTTTTTCTAAGCCCCTAACGGTTGGAACTAATGGATGTTTTGTCTTTTTATATTCATTAAATATAAAATCCATATCCATATATTTATAAAATGATTTTTTAGCTATTTCTGTAGCTGCAGCTTCTGGGATAATGCCAAGCTTTGCTTGAGCTTTTGCAAGTGCAGCTTCAACATCAAGCCATTTTTGAATTCTATTTTCTTCACAAAAAATATCACGCATAGCTTTTGTGCTCCAAGAATCACCTAATAATCTCATATCAAATACACTAATACCTGTCATAATTTCTCCTTTTATTTAATTTTGTTAAATGCTTGTTCTAAATCAGCTATTAAATCACTAGCGTCTTCTAAACCTATATGAAATCTCACAAAAACCCTATTACTATCAACTTTAGTAGCAGTTCTTGGTGGCATAGTAACCGTTGCAAGACTTTCATATCCACCCCAACTAGCACCTATTGAAAAATATTCCAAATCATCTACGAATTTAATAGCTTGTTCTTTGCTAATTCCTGAATTAAATTCTATAGTTACCATACCATTAGTTCCTATGAAATCTCTTTTAAATATTTCATTGTTTGGATGGGTTGGTAATTTTGGATAAAAAATATTTTTAATTTCTTTTCTTGTTTGTAAAAACTCAACAACCTTATCTGCATTTTCTTCGTGATTTTTAAGTCTAATTCCAAGAGTTCTCATACCCCTAAGAACTAAATAACAATCATCAGGACTTGTAGTTAAACCTAAAGCTTCTGGTAATTCATTAAAATTTTTGTATTCTTTTTCATTAACAATCACACAACCCATAACAACATCAGAATGTCCACTAAGGTATTTTGTAGCTGCAATTACGCAAATATCAACCCCAAGTTTTATAGGATTTGATAAATATGCACTTGAATATGTGCTATCAATTGCTACAGGTATATTGTGTTTGTGTGCTATTTCGCATAATTTAGGAACATCAATTATTTCATACATAATAGAACCAGGACTTTCACATAAAATAAGTTTTGTATTTGGCTTTATTTTACTTTCAACATCACTAGCATCTGCTTTTAAAAACTCAACTTCTACTCCAACTTTATTTAAAAACAAATCACATATAGTTCTAACAGGTCCATAAATTCCATCAGTTATTAAAAAATGTGCGTCCTTACTTGCATAATTTAATAAAACCATAGCAAGTGCTGCAAGTCCTGTTGGATAAAGCGAAGCTCTAAATCCACCTTCTAGCTCATATAATAATTTTTCAAGTTCAAAAGTAGTTTCAGTTCCCCTTGCACCATAACTTAAAACTCTTTGCGTTTTTCTAAGCTCACGATATTCTTGCCAAGTTTTATGGTCTTTAAATAATATAGTTGAAGCTCTCATAACACTAGGATTTACTGCTTTTACAGGTAAATCCTGACCACGACCTAAATGAATTAATTTTGTTTTAGTTTTCATATTCTCTCCTTTTTTTAAATATAAATACAAGTGCAAATAATATTTACAATACCAGCTACTATCATAGGTATTGCTGTTCTTTTTACAACCGCAAATGGGCTAACTTTAGCAATTCCTGCTACTGCTAAAATAGCAGGTGCAATTGGACTTACGCATCTTCCAAATCCTGTCATTATTTGAATAGGTGCTATCATCATAATTGTTTCAACATTAAAAGATTTTGCAATATTTGGAATTAATGGTGCAAAACTAAAAAATGCTGCATTTCCTGAACCCATCAAAAATGCTGATAAAGAAAGTAAAATTGATACAAATATAATTATTGCTAATACACCAAATCCAGCGTCTTTTGCAAAATTAATTAAAGTATCCACAAAACCTATTGATAAAAGCCCAGCAGCAAATACTTGACCGCATACAATAAGGCTTACGGTTATTACAAATAAATGTCCCATACCTTTAAAAAATACCATAATAGAATTTAAAGTTTCAATTACGCTTTTATATCTAATCATTTCAAAAATAATTGCTGCAAATGTAGAAATCATCATAGCTACAGGAACATTCATTTTTATGCTACTTCCAACAACTTTTGAAAATCCTAATATTAAAATTAGTGGAATTATTGGCAATATCGCATAAATTTTTGGCGGATATTTTGTTTTATTTTCGCCATTTTCACTAAGTTCTTTTTCAATTTCATCTTTATTAAACACAAAATTATCTTTTTTATCAAAATATTTAGATGTAAAATAAATAGCAATCGCAACAGCTAATATGATAGGTATAGTAGTTGGTAATTGATACTGAACAAAATAAGTAGCTGGATCAACTCCTGCTGTTTTAGCAGCTAATATAACATTACCACTTCCAGGACCATGGTCAATATATTGACAAGTCCCAATAACTGTTAATGCTGATAATTTTGAAACACCAGTCCTAACCAAAATAGGATACATAGTAACCATAAGTAAAAGTCCAAGTCCAGCGTGAGATGGTATAAAAATTACCAAAAATTGTGTAACAAAATAAGAAACTATTAAAAGCATATAAGGAGATTTTACCATACTAAGTGGCTTTTCAAAAACCTTAAATAAAGCATAACTAGCCCCAACATGCTCCATATACGCACTAAAACCTGCTATACACATAAGAGTAAGTCCAAGACCACTAAGTGTAGAAGAAAGGTTTTTATTAAAAACTTCAAAAAGATTAAAAAACCAAAAATTTAAATCCCCTTTAGCGTCTAAAACTTTGCTAGTAAAAATAGCATTACTATCGTGCATAGTCGCAACTAATAATAAAAATAAACCACTAAGCAACAACGCCATATGAGCATTTATCTTTTTTGCAAGCATAAAAACTAATATAGCAATTGCTACTAGTGAAAACAAAATGCTAAACATCTCAACTCTCCTTTAAAAATAAAATTATTATTTTGAAGTAAATTTAATAAAATTTTCTTAAAATTAGATAAATTTAAGAAAATTTTAGTAAAAAAGTAATATTTTTTATTATTTTTTATCAATTAATATTTTTTTGCTAATATTTTTGCAAAATTTTTCAAAAAAGGAGAAAAAATGAATTATCCAAAGGCTATTGGACCTTATAGTGTGTGTGGTAAATCAGATGATTTAGTATTTGTTAGTGGTCAGCTACCAATTGACCCTAATACAGGAGAGTTTGTAAAAGGCGATATTAAAGAGCTTACAAGACAAAGTTTAAGAAATATAAAAGCTATCTTAAACGAGCAAGGTTTAGATATGAATAATGTTATAAAAACAACGGTTTTATTAGCTGATATAAATGATTTTGCAGCAGTTAATGAAGCTTATGCTGAGTTTTTTAAAGAGCCTTTCCCTGCTAGAAGTGCATTTGCAGTAGCAGCATTACCAAAAGCATCAAGAATAGAAATAGAAGCGATAGCTAAAAAATAATTCCGGTGAAAATCCGGATTTAAATTCCGTAAAGTATTTTTACTTTTAAAATCAAGTTTTTATTAATTGTTTATAAGATAAAATCAGTTCTTTAATTTAAGGAGATGAGATGTTAAATAATTTATTAGTATTTGATTATGAAGACGTGCAATTAATCCCTGCAAAATGTATAATCAATTCAAGAAGCGAATGCGATACTAGCGTAAGGCTTGGTAATAGAACTTTTAAACTACCTGTAGTTCCTGCAAATATGCAAACAATCATTGATGAAGAATTAGCGATTTCATTTGCTAGAAGTGATTATTTTTACATTATGCATAGATTTGAGCCTGAAAAAAGATTAGACTTTGTAAAAAAAATGCAAGAATTAGGGCTTTTTGCGTCAATTTCTGTTGGCATTACTCAAAAAGAATACGAATTTATTGATGAATTAAAAGCAAATGAACTATATCCTGAATATATTACAATTGATATTGCTCACGGACATAGCGACAATGTAATTAAGATGATTAAATACATTAAAAGCACATTAAAAACTAGCTTTGTAATAGCAGGAAATGTCGGAACTCCTGAAGCTGTTAGGGATTTAGAAAATGCTGGAGCTGATGCAACTAAGGTTGGTATTGGACCTGGTAAGGTATGTATTACTAAGCTTAAAACCGGTTTTGGAACTGGTGGTTGGCAGCTTGCAGCGCTTCGCTGGTGTGCTAAAAGTGCTAAAAAGCCAATAATTGCAGATGGTGGTATTAGAAATCACGGAGATATAGCAAAATCAATTCGTTTTGGAGCTACTTTTGTAATGATAGGCTCATTATTTAGCGGACACGAGCAAAGTCCTGGAAAAACCATAGAAATTGATGGTAAAAAAATGAAAGAATATTATGGCTCAGCAAGTGAATTTCAAAAAGGTGAGCGTAAAAATGTAGAAGGTAAAAAAATGTATGTTCCATTTAGGGGAAATATTTTTGATACCTTAAATGAGATGAGAGAAGATTTGCAAAGCTCAATTTCTTATGCAGGTGGAAAAGAACTTCGTGATATTAGAAAAGTTGATTATGTAGTGGTTAAAAACTCAATCTTTAACGGAGATACTATCTAATTAATAAATTTTCCTAATTTAGCTATAAATTAGGAAAATACATACTCTATTAAATATTTTTTTAATTTAAATTCCAAGCTAGTAATTATATTTCTTACAATAAAGAGCAATAATCACATAAATACAAGCTATAAAATATAAAAACAAAAAGCTAAAAACAGCTATTGCATTAACAATATCATAAAATAATCCAATCCTATCAAGGGTAATAAAACTAATATAATAAGTTAGAATTGAAATAACAAAAACAAATCTAAAAAATCTCTTATTTAGCTTAGAAAAATCATTAAAAATATAAAAAATCTCACAATATAAAAACGGAGTAAAAACTACGAATAAATGTGAAGCTAGTATGAAAATAGCAAAACCATATTTCTTCTCAATCAATGTTATCAAAATTAGCAAGATTGCAAAAAAATTAAAAAATATGAAAAATCTAGGCTTGATTTTAGTATCAAAATTAAGCATAAATGCATTTGCAAATGAGCTTGAAGCTTGTATTTCACTTATATTTTTATCTTTAAAGCACGATAAAATTAGCATAAAAATTATGTTTAAAACAAAAGTTAAAATAAAGAATAAAATAAAACTACAAATATTAAAAATAATAAATCCAAAAATCACAAAAAACCTTAAATATTTATTAGTAATAACCGCATTTAATCTCTGAATATTAGTTATTGTTAAAAATAAATTAATCACAAAGGATAAATATAAATACAAACAAGAATAAACATCACTAGCAAGATTAAAAAACGGGTCATTATTAAATGTAAAAATAGTGTATTTAGCTAAGATAAAACGGACAAAAACCCCAGTGCATTTTAAAACGAAAAAAGACAAAAGACACAAAATTACGATATTTATACTTGATAAAATATGAGTTGTTGAACTGATTTTTGATTTTAAATCCATATTAAGTGCTGTTATAATACTAGCTTTCATATTAATTCCTAATTTAAATTCTTTTAATTTTAAAATATAAAATCATCACAAGATTGAATTTCAACTAAAATTCCTAGTTTATATGCTTAAATAAAACTTAATTAATTCATATATTAAATTATCATTATAATTTTTCTAATTTTTATTTTGCTAATTAATAATTTTTATTATAATAAAATAAATTTAATTTAAAAGGAAATAAAATGTTAGGGAAAAATCTTTCTTTAAAAGCACAATTATTTATTGGTTTTGCTAGTATTCTTGCATTTATTTTAATCATATTTTTTAGCGGATATATTAAAATTAATAGCGTAAATAATGATTTAAACGAAATTAGCGATGTAAATGCTGTAAAACAAAGGTATGCAGTTGATTTTAGAGGTAGTGTGCATGATAGAGCAATAGCTATTAGAGATGTTGTTTTATTAAGTGATAAAAACGAGATAAATAATGCTATATCTTTAATTGATAAATTAGAAAACAATTACAATGTAGCAGCTAATAATATGGCAAAAATATTCGCAAATGCTGATTTAGTAGATGATAAAGATAGATTGATTTTAGAAAAAATTAAAGGCGTAGAAGCAAAAACTCTTCCTTTAATAAAAGAAATAATTCAATATAAAAACAATAATGATACAAACAAAGCTCACGAAATATTATTATCTCAAGCAAGAGATAGTTTTGTTACTTGGCTAAATGTTATTAATGAATTTATTGATTATCAAGAAGCAAAAAATCAAGCATTAACAAAACAAGCAAGAGGGACAATTAGCAGCTTTTTAAGTAGTAGTATAGCAATTAGCATAGTTGCATTTTTAGTAGCGATTTTCTTAGCACTTTATATAACAAGATTAATTATTAGTTCACTTGGTGGAGAAGTAAAAGACGCAGTTAAAGCAGTAATTAGCATATCACACGGGAATTTAGATACTAAAATTGATACTAAGTATAAAGATAGTATGCTATATGCTTTAAAAGAAATGGAAAATAAATTAAAAGATATTGTAGGAGAAGTAATTCATTCTTCAAAAGAATTAGAAAATAGTGCAAAAGAAGTAACAAATGCTTCAAATAATGCTAGTAAATTATCAAACGAACAACAAAACAAATCAAGAGAATCTTTAGAAAATATAAACAATGCTAGAATAGCTATGCAAGATGTATTAAATATAGCAAATCAAACGAAAGAAAATTCTCAAAAAACGGTTGAATTATCAAATAATGGAATTAATTCTATGAGAACTACAATTAAAGAAATAGAAAAAATCACAGAAACCGTGCATTATTCTTCAGAGCAAATCAAAATGCTAGATAAACACTCAACCGAAATTAGCAATAGTGCAGAATTGATTAAAGAAATCACAGAGCAAACAAATCTTCTTGCATTAAATGCTGCAATTGAAGCAGCTCGTGCAGGAGAGCATGGGCGTGGATTTGCAGTTGTAGCTGATGAGATTAGAAAATTAGCAGAAAAAACTGACACAGCAACAAATGAAATATCAAATATGATTTCAATAATACAAAGCGAAACTCAAGCAACGGTTGATGCTATTCAAACAGCAGTTCCACAAGTAGAAAGCGGAATGAGACTGGCTAATGAAGCTAATTTGATTTTAGAGCAAATCAGCCATCAAGCAAATGATTCATTATTAAAAGCTAATGAAGTAAGTAATGCTGCTAACGCACAAGTAGAAAAACTTCAAAGCCTAAATAACGATATGATAAGTATCACAAAAAGCTCTGAAAATACCAATAAATCTATGCAAGAAAACACACACGCAGCAAATAGCTTAAAAGAAATTGCAAATACCTTAACACAACATATAAAATATTTTAAAATATAAAAAGATTTTTATCCTAGTTTTTGCTAGGATAAAAATTAAATATCAAAACTTATCAATAATCTTTATTAATAATTCTTGTAATTTAGTAGCAATACTAGGAGTATAATCAATATCTTCAATCAAATTATCAGATACAATTCTAATAGCTAAAAACGGCACATTAAAAGCTTTAGCAACTTGAGCAGCAGCTACACTTTCCATCTCTTCAACACTTGCATTATAGGTTTTATTCCAAAGATGAAGCATTAAGATTTCTTTATTAAAAGCATCAGCACTAGCTATATTTACCTTTAAAACCCCTTTAGGAGCTAGGCTTATAAATTTATTTACTAAAGTTTCATTACTTGTAAAATACTCATTTTTTAAATCTTCATTATTTGCATCTAGCAAAGTTAGTGGAGCTATCATTGGCTCTTTTGCTAAAGGATTGATAGTGTATAAACTCTTAGGAGTTTTATAAGAATTTGCATTATAAATTCTATCTCCTACAACTATATCTCCTAATTTAAGACCTTCTACAATAGCACCTGCTGTGCCTTGATTTATAATAATATCAGGCTTAAAATAAGTTATGCCTAAAGTTGTGGCTGCTGAAGCATTTACAAGACCTATTAAAGTCCTTGATACTACAATATCTCTTCCTTTAATTTTGCCTTCATAAAATATATAACTACCTATTTTAACTACCTTTTTATCACTCATAGCATTTACTAAAGTATCAATCTCAATAGGCATTGCACCTTGAATTAAAATCCTAGCAAAAATAAAGCTAGGAATTAATAATATTAATAGTTTTCTCATTTATTATCCTTAGGTAATAAAATCTCAAGCAATATAGCACTAAATCCTGCAGTTGCAACTGCTGAGCCAAATAGATTTTTAAACACATCAGGTAAATGCTCTAAAATAAGTGGTTGAGTGCTTACCCCTAAACCTAGAGCAAGTGAAATTGAAAGTATCATAACAGAACGCTTATTTAATTCTTCTCTTGAAATTATTTTAATTCCAGTTGCAGCAATTGTTCCAAACATTACTAAAATAGCACCACCAATTACAGGTTCAGGTATTCTTAAAGCAAACTCTGCAACAATAGGAAAAATCCCACAAATCATAAGCATAATACAAACAATATATCCAACATAACGACTTGCAACCCCGCTTAGTGCAATTACTGCGTTGTTTTGACCAAAACAAGAATTTGGAAAAGTATTAAAAAATGCTGATACTAAAGAGTTAAACCCATTAGCAAATACCCCACCCCTTAATCTTCTTTCGTATATTTCGCCTTTCATTGGCTGATGACTTAGCTCACTTGTAGCACTAATATCGCCAATGGTTTCTAGTGAAGTAACTAAAAATATTATCGCAAATGGCAAAATTAGGCTAGTTTCTATGCTAAGACCATAAAACAATGGTTCAGGAACTATAAATAAATTAGCCGAATGCACATTACTTAAATCAAATCTACCTAAAAATGTAGCAAGTATTAAACCAATAATAATTGAGAAAAATAAAGCTCCAACCCTAAAAATAGGCTTTTTAAAAGAGTTAAATACTACAATTGATAATAATACTACTCCACTTAAAGCTAAGTTTTCTAAACTTGCAAATTGTAAATTCGCAGGAATATCCTTGCTCATACTAGCAAATCCACCACCTGCACTAATAAGTCCTGCACTAATTAAAGTAAGACCTATTATCATTACAACAATGCCACAAACTAGATTTGAAATAATTCTTTTTACATATTTTAAACTGATTGATACTAGCATTTCAGTGATACTACATAACATAAGAGTTCCAAAAATTGCTGCTAAAATCTCTGCATCACTTAGGTTTTGATTTCTTAGCACCAAACCACCTGTAATGATTGCTGAAACGAAATTAAAGCTTGTTCCTTGAACACTTAATAAACCTGAACCAATTTGAAATTTTCCAACCTTTAAAGTCATCATTTGAATAAATCCAGCCACCCCACTAGCAAATAATGACATAGAAATAATCCTAGTAGCATTTTCAGGGCTAAGTCCTAATTCTTTTCCTATTAATAATGAAGGAGTTATTACTGCTACAAACATAGCTAATAAATGAACAAGTGCAGCTAAAACAGCACGCACAAACGGAGGCCTATCTTCTAATTTATATATTAATTCATCTTTCATTTTATTCCTTTGTAATCTTTAAAAACTCTAATAACCTAAATGCTACATACTCATAGCCCGACTTAGTAAGATGTGTATTTTTTAATGATTTTTTATCATTTATCCAAGCAATTTTTCCCCCTTCTTTTTGCATTAAATTATCTATATCAAAAATATAAACACCACTTGTCTTTGCCACTTGTTTGATTAAAGTTTTTACTAAAGCATTATTCTCTCCTTTAACATAGTTTTTATTCACAAATAATGTTGGTTCTGGCGGGATTAATAATATTATTTTTGATTTTTTTGTTTTGAAAAGTTCTATAATATTTAAATAGTTATTAATGAAATTCTCTTGATTAATCTTATTTGACACACTCTCATTTGTGCCAAAAGAAAATATTATTAAATCATAATCTAATTTCTTAGCAACACTTTTAGCTAAGTTATAATCTATTCTTGAATAATTAAAAATACTAGCTCCATTAATACCTAAATTATCAATATAACTAGAATTATTAGTAATAAAACCACCGATTTTATTTGCCGTTGTAGAAAAATTAATCTGATTTGTGTTTTTTTGATAATTTTTTATATTCCAAATTCCTGATTTAAATTCTAAATACTCAACATTATTAGCCTTGAATTTAAGATTTATATTAATTTCACATTTTGCATTGCAATTTGCATTAATTCCACCAAAACTTAAATTAGTTTTTGTATTTATCAAATACTCTACATTAAATCCTAAATTATTATAATCTGCTAAATACTGATTGTGCCATTTAGGTAAAATCGCAGGAACAAATCCTAAAGAGTGAATATTTAAAGCCTTTCTAAAATATTCGGGAATATAATCACTTGCTAAATGAGAATCTCCTATAAATGCTATTTTTTTATAAGGAATTAAAAGATTGCTTTTAGGTTTTACTTGGATTTCTTTTGGTTTATCAGGCTGAAAATTAACTAAATTTGTTTTAACTTTTGCTTCTTTGCTTACAAGAATTTCATTTTGGCTTTTTTGAGATATTTTAGGGGATTTATAAATCTTATCTGTTTTTATCTCTTTTATAAATAAACTATCCACATAACTACAAGATGAAAAAAATATAACTATACTAAGATAAATAATAATTCTCATTGTATTTCAACTGTTTTAAAAAAATCTTGTGAAATCAACTCATACCCAAGTGGAGTAAAGTGTATGCCATCATTTGACCTAATCCTTTTGCTTTTGCCATCTATCTTGATATAAAAATCAAAATGCTCGGTTAATACAGAATCTAATTTTATGAATTGATAATTATTTTTTTTAGCCAATTCATAAAATACTTCATTTAATATTTTTATTTTTTCATTTTGCTCATCGTTTTTAACTACAGGTAATTCATACCAAAAAATATTAGCGTTATAATCTCTTGTAATTTTTACAAGTTCATCAATTCTTTTTGTATAAAAACTTTTCCATTCACTATCGCCAAATTTTAATACCTTGTTGTTTTCATTAGCATTCCATAAATCATTTACACCTACTAAAATTACTACATTTTTAATTGCACTTTCTTGTAAAGAAGATTTTAAAACCTTTGCATAATCATAGTATTTTTTTCTAAGTAATCCTGTGCTTTGCTTTGCTAAATTCTCACATTTAATATTTTGTTTTTTTAAAGAATTGCATATACTTAGCCCAACACCTTGCATTAAACTATCGCCTAATAAAATTACTCCATTATTTTTACTTAAAACTAATTTTTGATTATTGCGAATTTCTTGCTTAGCAATTAGCTTAATCATATATAAAGTATCAAGATAGCATTTATGAAATACCTTTATTTTATTATTGTTTTCATTGCTTATTTGTGGTTTTATTTCTTTTACCTTTGTAAAAAACACATTGTATTCTAGGTATTCTTTAAATTCATTGCTTTTTTTAAAAAATGCAAAATCTAAATCTATATTTTTATGATAATTTACTTCATAATATTCTTTTAAAGAGTCGTTAAATAAGCTAATAAAAATAATGCTTGAACTAATAATTATTAAAACAAATTCTCTCATTAAAACCCTGCATATATAAAGTTAGGAATTCCACTTGGCATATAAATAAACACAATTAATAAAACTAGATTAATTACAATAATTTTTATAAAAATATTTAAGTGTCTTAAAATATTTACAACCAATGCTAAGTGGTTTTTAGAATAAAAATTAATTATAAATAAAACAAATACTACTAAAAATATATAAATTTCTCTTTTATCAATGAAATTAAATTTCAAGAAAAATGAAAAATATTCTCTAACCTCATCAAAACTCACAAAATAAAAAAAGCTCCAAACAATGCTAATATAAGTAAAAGTTATAAATGAAGCTACAAATTTATTAAACCTATAAGAAAATAAAGAAATAAAAATCAGCCCTAAAGCGTGAGCTAAACCCCATAAAGCAAAATTATACGAATTTCCGTGCCAAATACCCGAAATAACAAAGGCAATAATAATATTTAAACTTGTTCTATTTACCCTATTTCCACCAAGTGGAATATAAATATAATCACGAATAAAACTTGATAAACTAATATGCCATCTTTTCCAAAAATCTTGAATGTTTCTAGCTTTAAATGGATTATTAAAATTCTTAGGCAATTTAAAGCCAATCATTAAAGCAAATGCGGAAACTAAATTAATATAAGCACTAAAATCTAAATATAGTTTGATTGAATACAAGTAAAAACAATTTAATAAACCTAAAAAACTTAAATTATTTAAATCATTTAAAAATGCGTAAAAATACTTATCCACAATAGGTAAAATCAAAAATACTTTTACTAAAGCAAATAATAAATTAGCTAGTATTAAATCCTTGTGTTTAAAGCGTTTTAAAGTATTAAATTGCTTAATAAAATCAACATATCTAAATATAGGACCACTAACAAAAGTAGCAAAAAAACTAAGATAAGTAAAAAGCGTTAAATAACCAACTGGCTCTTGTTTTTCTTTATAAACCCAAACAATATAAGTAATTGCATTAAAAGTATAAAAACTAAGCCCTAAAGGAAAAATTATATCAGCAATCATAATATCAAAATAGCTTAGAACATAATCAACACTATCTTTAATACTTGAATAATATTTGAATATACATAGATTTAACACTATAAAAAATATAGCAGTATAAAAGATATTTTTAGAATTCCTAACATAAACGCTCAAAGCAAAAAAATGAATAAAAAAGCTAAAAACAAGCACTACTAATAAGCAATAAGGATTAAATAAATATAGTATTAGTATATTAAACCCTAACAATAAAGCATTTTGCTTATTTTTGCCTAGCAAATTAAATACAATGAAAAATATAAATATTAATATTAAAAACTCAACAGAAAAAAAGCTCAAATCAATATTCCTTTAAAACATTTGCTAAGAATTTAGCACCATTTACATTTTCATATTCATATAAATTATTAGCGTATTCTAAGGCATTTGTTTTAAGCAAATTCAATACAAATTCTTTATTTAAATTCTTTTCTTCACAAATAAATGCTAGTTTGTTTTCTACTAAATGCAAGGCATTAAAATATTGATGATTTTTATAAGCATATTTATACGGCACAAAAAGTGTTGGTAAAGCTATGTTTATTAGCTCAAAACTAGCACTAGCACCTGCTCTACTAATAGCAAAATCAGCTTCTTGCATATATTTATCAATCTCTTTTGAAAAACCTATTAGTGTTGGTTTAATTTCGTATTTCTCATACGCTTTTTCGTATTTATCATACTCTTTAGCACCACATTGATGAATTAATTTAATATTTAATTTTAATAATTCAGGATAAAGCTCTAATGCAAAATCATTCAAAAATCTAGCTCCTTGAGAGCCACCTATTATTAAAATTGTTTTAATTTCGGTTCTTTTTCTTTTATTGAGTGCAAATTTTTCTTGCACAGGGTAAGGGCAAAACTCTTTTTCATAAGCTGAAAAAAACCTTTTAGCAAATGGTTTTGTAAGGCGATTTGCAAGACCCATTTTTGAGTTTTGTTCGTGAATTATTAGTGCTTTAAAACTAATAATTGCAGCTATACTAGCAGGCACACTTGAATATCCACCAACGCTTAAAACACAAGTAATTTTATGCTTTTTAAATATTTTAAGGCATTCAAATACTAAAGCTATTAAAGAAAATAAAACTTTAATCTTGCCTAAAATTCCTTGATTTACAAAACCACTACTTTTTAAAAAATAGCAATTGCTACCTTCAAACCATAAACTATCTTGTCCTTTAGTGCTACCTATATAAACAAACTCATCTAATTCTTTTGACACAGCTTTAGCTACTGCTAAATGCCCGCCTGTTCCACCACCAGTAATTGCTATCATTCTTTATTTTCCAAATTAATATTTTCTCCTGTATTTTTAAAAATACTTAATAATATTCCAATAGCTATAGAATTAGCCAACATAGAGCTACCCCCGTAGCTTAAAAACGGCACTGCAATTCCTTTTAAAGGAATTAAAGAAATAATTCCACCAATATTCATTAAAAAAGTAGCCATAATACAAACACCATAGCCTATACAAAACAAATAATTTTGCTTATTTTTCATATAAGTTGATAATTTTAATACCGAAGCTATTAAAAAACCAAATAATAAAGAAACAAACAAAAATCCTAAAAATCCTATTTCTTCGGCAATGCCTGATAGTATAAAGTCAGTATGAACCTCACTTAAAAATCCTAATTTAAAAACCCCTAATCCAAATCCTTGCCCTAATAAATCTCCATTTGTAATAGCATTTAAACTATGTGATATTTGATAAGGCTCACTTGAATGGGCTATTTTAAGACTTTCTTGAATGCTTTCAGGGAAAATTGGTAAAACAAAATCTTGAATACTACCCCACCACTCAAGCCCTCTTTCAAGTCTTCTAGGATTATAAGCTATTAATGAAATTCCAGCAGCAATTGCAGCTAAAAATAAATATAAAATATTTCTAAATCTAACCCCAGCAGCTAATGCCATAATAAACAATGTAACAGCAGTTACAACACATTGTCCTAAGTCATTTTGAGTAATATAAGCATAGCCAAAAATAAAACAATATATAGCTATAGTTGGAGCTAATAATCGCAAATCTTGTAAAAATTTTCTTTTATTTTCATCAATCTTTCTTGAATATGTAAAAGCCAAAAAAGCTATAAAAGAAATTTTTACAAATTCTAATGGTGCAATGGAAAAACCAAAAAGCCTAATCCATCTTCTAGCTCCTTTAGTTTCAACAACTAACGAAGCAGGTAAAAATGGTAAGACAAAACAAGCTAAAACACTGCAACCTAAAATAACATATAAAATTCTATAACAAGCCTTTTCGCTAATTAATTGAAAGGTAAAAATAATAAGCACTCCAACAATTGCAAAAAGGGTTTGAGAAAATAAAAAACCATAAGGAGATTTTTGTCCCCCATAGTTAAAAAAACCCATAGAAAAAACAAAAACTATGCTAAACATCATAAGTATTAGCACTATTTCAAAAATTCTTAAATGGGTTTTAATCAATTTTATTGCCTTTTGCCACTAATTGATTGTAAAGCTATTATTAATTCATCTAAATTTTCATAAGGAATATGAACTTTCCATTCTGGAATATTTTCTTTTAAACACACAGCTATGCTTAAAACATCATTGCTACCATCTCCATAAGGGTTTTTAATATTAGCTAATGATATTTTGCCACTTTGAGTGCCTTTGAGTAAAATTGAACTAATTAGTTCAGCTTTCATTTATTAATCCTTTTTAATTTTGCTTGCATTTTTAGCCACTCACTTTGCTCCATTATAGGAAATCCACCATAAACCTTACCACCAGCTAAATCTTTACTAACTCCGCCCCTAGCAGCAATAATAGCACCATCGCCAATTTTTAAATGCCCACTCGTTGCACTCTGACCGCCCATTACGACAGCATTTCCAAGCTCACTTGAACCCGCAAGTCCTGTTTGAGATACTACTAAGCAACCTTGACCTAAAACACAATTATGTCCTATTTGAACTAAATTATCAATTTTAGTGCCTGTTTTTATAAGTGTTTTTGAAAACACTGCTCTATCAATACAAACGCACGAACCAATCTCAACAAAATCTTGTAATTCTACATAACCATTATGATAGATTTTAAAATGTCCTTTGCTATTACTTGCATAGCCAAAACCATCGCTTCCAATAACACTTCCAGCGTGAATTATACAATGATTTCCTATTACACTATCATTGTAAATTGTAACATTTGGGTATATTATTACATTATCTTTAATACAAACTCCATCGCCAATATAAGCACCTGCTAAAATAGTGCAATTACTTCCTATGCTAACATCTTTACCTATATAAACATTTGGCATTATTGTTGTATTTTCGCCTATAATTGCGTCTTTACCAACTCTAATTAAATCCTTAGAAAATACCTTGCTAAATAATGCAAAAATATATTTTGGGTCTTCGCAAATAACTGCTTTTACATTTGTTGGTAAAAGATTTGCTAATTTTTCACTAATTAATACTGCACCTGCTTTAGTAGTTTTTAAAGTATCGCATTCTTTTATACAAAAACTAAGCTCATTTTCATTTGCATCTTCTAAGGAATTTAGATTTGAAATTTGCATTTCAAATTCTATTTTAATTCCTACATTTTCACATAATTCTTTTAAACTTTTCATATTAATTTTCCATCAAAACAACGCCGCTTCTAGCACAATCTTTAGGATTATATTTTTTAATCGTCTTTAAAAAATTATCCACTCTATCGCTAGTATCATTTACGCAAATTGTCATATATTCATCATTTGAGTGAGCTATTGTTCCATTATAGCCTTTTAATAAACTATCAAGACCAGCTAGATTTTGGTCTATATTGATTTTTACCAAAACACATTCACGCTCAACAAATTCGCAATCTTCAAAAACTTTATAAGTAGAAATTAATTTATGAAGTTGTTTAGTAATTTGCTCAAAAACAGCTTCATCTCCACTTGTAATTATATTAATTCTTGAAAACTCTGTCCCTGCAATAGGAGCAACAGTTAAGCTATCTATATTATAACCACGACCAGAAAATAACCCTACTACTCTACTTAAAACCCCGTGTTGGTTTTCTACAATAACGCTTAACGCCCTTCTCATTTGCTATCCTTTGTGATTAATTTTTGTGGTAATATCATATTATAAATTGCAGCACCTGCTGGAACCATTGGTAAAACATCTTCAAATCTTGAAATAACAACATCAATCACGCAAGTTCTAGGGCTTTTTAAACATTCGTGATATGCTTTAATAAATTCATCTTTACTCTTTACTCTAAAGCTATCACAGCCAAAACTTCTTGCTAACATTTCATAATCAGGTTGCACATCTTCAAGATTAGTTTCTGAATATCTTTCATTATAAAATCTAGTTTGCCATTGGCGAACCATTCCTAAATAAGCATTATTTAAAATAATATTAATTACTTTTTTACGCTCTGCAGTTAGCGTCATTAATTCTTGAATATTCATCAAAAACGAACCATCGCCAGCAAAATTAAGAACTACTTCATTATTTTTTGCAAATGCAACTCCTAAAGCAGCAGGAATTGAATATCCCATAGTTCCTAAACCACCACTTGTACTAAGTCTTCTTGGCTCATTGAATTTAAAAAATTGTGCTACCCACATTTGGTGTTGCCCTACATCGGTAATAATATTTGCATTAGGAGTAATTTTCGCACATTCATTAATTACCCATTGTGGTTTTAAGATTTCATCGCTATCTTCATAGCTAAATGATGGATATAAACTCTCGTGTCTATCTAAAACACTATGCCAAGTTGATAAATCAAATTCAAATTCTTTTACCTCATCTAAAAGATCGCTAATAACACTACCAACATCTCCAACTATAGGAAAATCAGCTTTAATGATTTTAGAAATTGAAGTTGGGTCAATATCAATATGAGCAATTTTTGCTAATTTTGCAAACTCGCTAGTTTTACCTGTAATTCTATCATCAAATCTAGCACCTAATGAAATTAATAAATCACATTCACTCATAGCCATATTAGCTCTATAACTTCCGTGCATTCCTGCCATTCTTAGATTATACGGATTATCGTGTTCTAATACCCCTAAACCCATTAAAGTGCAAACCGCAGGAACTTTAGTTTTTTCCACAAATTTACGAATAGCCTCGCTAGAATTTGAACTAATACAACCACCACCTATATATAAAAGTGGTTTTTTAGCTTCCATTAAAGCACTTGCTAGGCGTTTAATTTGTCTTGGATTGCCTTTATAAGTTGGCTTATATGTTTTCATATTTACTTCACTAGGATAAACAAATTCGCCTTTAATAGCTGTAATATCCTTTGGAATATCAATATGAACAGGCCCTGGACGACCACTTCTTGCTATAAAAAAAGCTTCTTTTAAAACTCTTGGTAATTCTTCAATAGTTTTTACTAAATAAGAATGCTTTACACAAGGCCTACTCATTCCAACTGCATCAATTTCTTGGAACGCATCAGTTCCTATTAGTGAATTTGCAACTTGAGCTGAAATTAAAACCATAGGAATACTATCAGCATAAGCTGTAGCAATCCCTGTTAAAGTATTTGTAAATCCTGGACCACTTGTAACAATAGCAACTCCAACTTTACCACTAGCCCTTGCATAGCCATCTGCTGCGTGAGCTGCACCTTGTTCGTGACGAACTAAAACATGTTTAAAATCATTTTGTTTATATAATTCATCATAGATATTTAAAGCTGCTCCACCAGGATAACCAAAAACTACTTCAACACCTTCTAGCTTTAAAGCTTCACAAATCATCTTTGCACCTGTAATCATACTGCCTCCATTAGGTTTTTTCTTAGGATTTAATCAAATTTTGCTTATTTAATAATTAATACAAATTAAAAAGAATGAAAAATGTAAAAAAAATAAAATTTAATTAATAAAAATTTATCTAATATATTTATTATTTACAAAAAATTAAAAGGATTTAGAATGAAAATTTCACTTAAGATTAGTATATTGGTATTTTGTTCATTATTGCTATTAGTAGTATCACTTAGCTTTAATTCTAGTTTAATGTTTGATAAGTTAGAAAACAAAATGCTAACTGAAATTGAAAACGAAAGCATATATCTTAGAAAAGAACAAGTAAAAACTTTAGTAGAAAGTATGGTTCAATATACAAAAACAACATATAAAGATTTAGAAAATCAAAACAAATTAAAAGAATTTAATGACATATTAAAAAACAAATTAGATGAAGTAAGATACGATAACAATACTAAAGGATTTTTAGTATTTCAAGAAGATGGTTTAGTTGTGTATCACACACTAAAAGATTGGATTGGAACTAATAAAATTAATTCAGTTGATACCAATAATAAAGCTTTCATACAAGATATAATCAATGCTGGAAAAAATGGTGGTGGCTTTAGCGAATATGAGTTTAAATATAAAGATAAAACTACTAAGAAATTCTTAGCATATTCATTACAAGATAAAGCAAGTGGCTTGATATTTAGCACTGCAGTTGATTTAGATAGTGTTTATACATTTTTAGATAAAAACGCAAAAGAATTAGGCGAAGAACAATTTAAAGAATTAATAAAATTTATAATTATTAGTGCAATTATTTTCATAGTTTTAATGCTTATTGCATATATTTTCGCAACTTTATTTATATCAAAACCTTTAAAAATATTAGAGATTAAAGCAAGAGATTTAAGCAGTGGAGATGGGGATTTAACTAATAAATTAGAAGTAAAAGGAAATGATGAAATAGCTCACGCTTCAAGTGCTATTAATGAATTTTTAGAAAAAATAAGAATTTTAATCAAACAAGCTAAAAATATTTCTAACGAAAATGCTTCAATAGCAAGTGAATTAGGCAATACTAGTCTTCAAACAGGAAAACGCGCTGAAGAAGGCAGTGAAATAGTAAATCAAATAGCTAAAAAAGGACAAAATACCAAAGAAAGCTTAGAAATAGGAGTTCAAAAGGCTAAAGAAGCTACTATAAAATTAGATGAAGCTTTAAATATGATGGAAACTTCAAATAAAGAAATTAATATATTAAGTAATAAAATTATAAATAGTGCAAGTATTGAAAGCGAACTTGCTATGAAAATAGAAAAGCTTAGCACAGATGCTGATAATGTAAAATCAGTATTAGAAATCATTAACGAAATTGCAGACCAAACAAATCTTCTTGCACTAAATGCTGCTATTGAAGCTGCACGTGCAGGCGAGGCAGGTCGTGGGTTTGCCGTAGTAGCTGATGAGGTTAGACAATTAGCTGAAAAAACACAAAGAAGTCTTAGCGAGGTAAATGCTACTATAAGCATTATAGTTCAAGGTATAAAAGACGCAAGTGAGCAAATGAGTATTAACTCAAACCAAATGCAAGATTTAAGTAATATTGCAAATTCTACTAAAGATAATATGAATATTATGAAAAATAGCGTAGCAGAAGCTATTAGCTCAAGTGAAAAAACCGTAAATGATTATATAAATACAAGTAAAGATATGGAAGAAATTCTAAATAATTTAAACAATATGAATACAATAACGAACGAAAACGCAAGAAGCGTTGAAGAAATAGCTGGTGCAGCAAATCACCTTAGTGAAATGACTGAAGAGCTAAATAAAAAATTACAAGAGTTTAGAACATGAAAAAGATATTATTTTTAATTAGTATGAGTTTAGTATCAATGGCTGATTATTTAAGTGATTGTGAAAATAGCAAAATCCCTGCTGCTTGTTATAATCAAGGTGTAGTTGAATATAATCAAGATAATTTAGGTCTTGCTATAAGACATTTTACCCTAGCTTGTGATGGCGATATTTATAATGCTTGCTACAATTTAGGGGTAATTTATAGTAAAAATAACGAAAAAGATAAAGCAAGTAAATATTATGAAAAATCTTGCGATAATGGAAATTATGAAGCTTGCTTTTATGCAGGGATTAATACTCAAGATTTTAATAAATCAAAAGAATATTTAGCAAGAGCTTGTGAAAATAGCTATAAAGACGCTTGCTATAATTTAGGAATATTATTTAAGAAAAATCAAGAATTTGATAATGCAAAAATATATCTAAAAAAAGCTTGTGATGATAATTTAATCCCAGCTTGTTATGGCTTAGGCAATTTATATGCTAATGAAAAAAATAATAACTTAGCTATTAAATATCTATCAATTGCTTGCTCTGCTAAAGATTATAATGCTTGTTATAATTTAGGTAATGTATATTATGAATTAAAAGATTATGATAAAGTAGCTAGTTTGTGGAATCAATCTTGCGATAATAAAGACGCATACGCATGTAATAATTTAGGCGTTATGTATCATAAAAAAGATAAAAATATGGCTAAATTGTATTATAAAAAATCTTGTGATTTAGGAAACAATATAGCTTGTGAAAATCTAAAAATACTTGAATAATTTAGGAATTTATTTCCTAAATTAAAATTCTTCAGTCTCGCTTGGTTCGTTATCTTTTCTAAACTCAAGTTGTAAAAATTTCGCTTTAGAAGCTTTAAAATCAAAATGAATTTCTTTTAATTCCCCACTTCTATTTTTAGCAATATCAAGTATAGCGTGGCGTTCTGCTAAAATAGTCGGATCATCATCAGCTTTATTAATAAATAATATCAAATCAGCATCTTGTTCTATACTACCACTCTCACGAATGTCTGAGAGCATAAGTTTTTTATTCATTCTAGAATCTACCGAACGATTAACTTGAGAAAGAGCTAAAATAGGGATTTTTAATTCTAATGCAAGTAATTTTAACCCCCTACTAATCTCGCTTACTTGAATATGTCTATCAGCCCTTGTATTTAGTGAGTTCATAAGCTGAATATAGTCTAATACACATAAACCTATATTGTTATGCTCTTCTTTTAATCTTCTTAAAGATGAGCGAAGAAATTCTATATTTAAATTACCCTTATCATAAATATATAAAGTCTTTTCACTAAGCATATTCGCACTCATTTGCATATTATTTATCTCATCTTCTGTTAATCTATCTCCTGTTAAGATATTTTGCAAACCTATTCCTGTATCTTGTGCTATTAATTTAGCCATTATCTTATAAGCTTCTGTTTCAAGACTATAAAACACCACTCCAACATCTTTTTTAAGTGCGTTTAGCAAAATATTTAAAGCAAATGTAGTCTTACCCATACCAGGACGAGCTGCAAGAATTATTAACTCCCCTGCTTTAAAGCCCTTTGTATAATGATTTAATAAAGAAAAACCTGTATCAACCCCGATTACATCTTTATCAATTATCTTGCTAACCCTATTTAATTCTTCATAAAACTCATTAACAGCAGTTCTTGAACTCTTTAAAGTATTATCACTAACGCCTGATACTAAAGAATAAATCTTAGCATTTAAATTATGCGTATAATCAATACTATCTTGCACACTGCTTAGCTCTTGTGTGCTTGTATTCATTAAAGAATTAAGCTGGTCTTTTACACTTAAATTCCTTAACATTTTTGAATATTCATCAACTTCTATGAAAGAATTTTGCTGCTCAAGTGCAGTCCAAAAACTATCTTTTGCACTTGCAAAAGAGATTTTTACTAATTTTAAATCCACACTCTCTCTAAGTCTTCTTTTATTTAATATAAACTCAAATATATCAGCGTGTAATCTATATGAAAAATCACTTGGCTTAATAATACTTGCGGCTATATCTATATTTTCATTATTTTCTATACAAGCTAATAAAATACTTTGCTCTAATTCAATATCAAAATACTTACTCATAATTCTTCCTTAATTCTTATTTTAATCTCTCGTAAAAATTAAAGAAATTAAAATAAGAATTTGAAATAGGAATTTCAAATTCTATTCTTCGTGAAGTTTTGCTTCGTCTAATACTTCATCTAAAAATCTATCTACTAAAGTATCATATTTGCATTTTGCAACCACTTCGCCGTGTCTTATTACTAAGCCTTCATTTTTGCCAAATGCAATTGCTACATCAGCTCCTTTAGCTTCTCCTAAAGCATTTACAACACAACCCATTACACTTATATTTAATGGTGCTTTAATGTGTTTTGTCTTTTCTTCAACCACTTTAACAGCACTTAATAAATCGCTTTGAATTCTTCCACAGGTTGGACAAGAGATTATATTTATACCGCTTTTTTGCACTCCGCTATCTTGCAAAATCGCTTTAGCGACTCTTATTTCTTCGCTAAGTTCTCCTGTCATAGAAACACGAATAGTATCGCCTATGCCATTTAATAATAACTGACCTATAGCAATTGAGCTTTTTATCGTGCTATGAAACTTAGTTCCTGCTTCAGTTACTCCTAAATGAAACGGATAATCACACAATTCTCTTAATCTCGTATAACTTTCTATTGTGCTTTGTGCGTCTGAAGTTTTAATGCTTATTTTAATATCCCTAAAATCAAAATCTTCAAGTAATTTAATATTATAAACAGCACTCTCAAGCAAGGCTTTTACACTTCTGCCGTATTTGTTTTCAAATTGTTTTTCAATACTTCCGTGATTTACACCAATTCTTATAGGAATATTTCTTTGCTTACAAGCATTTACTACTTCTTTTATATTTTCTTTGCCACCGATATTTCCTGGATTTATTCTAATCCCATCTATAAATTCAGCACAATATAAAGCTAATTTGTGATTAAAATGAATATCTACAATTAGTGGCAGTGGGCTTTGCTTTTTAAGTTCTGCTAAAGCCCTTGCATCTTTTATATCCAAACACGCAACTCTTACTATATCAGCACCTGCTAATTTTAACTCAATTAATTGTTCTAAACATCCATTAATATCTTGAGTTTTTGTAAATAGCATTGATTGAACGCTAATTGGAGCATCACCACCGATTTTAACCCCGCCTACACTAATTTGCCTAGTTTTAAATCTAGGCTTAAAAAAATCACTTCTCATATTAATTTATATTGTATTTTTTAAGTAAAGCTTCATATTCGCTAGTTTTTATAAATTCTTCTAAAGCTTTATTTAATTTCTCTCTTAGCTCTACATTTTCATTTTTGCTAAACGCTATAGAAAATCCTTCTGTGCCATCATCTTCATTATAAAATTCAGCTAAATTAGGATATTTTGCTAAATATTCTCTTGCTACAAGTGCATCAAATGCTAAAGCGTCTAATTTTTTATCATTTAAAGCCATTACTAAAACAACAGGATTTTCATTAGGTTGCACTAACGCACCTACTTGTTTTACTGCTGCTTCTTGAACCGTGCCTAATTGCACTCCTACTTTTTTACCTTTTATATCATCTTTAGTTGCAATACTGCTATCTTTATGCTTTAGATAAATTGTCTTAGCTTTATAATAAACATTGCTAAAATCACAAGCTTTTTTTCTTTGTTCGCTTGAACTCATAGCACTCATAATAGCATCAATCTTACCTGCTTTAAGTGCTGCAATAAGTCCATCAAAACTCATAGCTTTAAACTCATATTTTATACCAGCAATTTTTGCTAAATTATCAAATAATTCAGCATCAAAACCACTAATCTTATCATCAACTAACATATCAAATGGGGGATAATCAGGAGAAATCCCAACTTTATAAACCTTGTCATTTGCATATAAACAAGCACTAAAAATCAGTGCAAACACTACTAATAAAAACTTTTTCATAACTACTCCTTATAGCCCGTATTTTTTGATAAGCTCATCATACTTACCACTTGCTTTTACTTCTTCAAGGGCTTTATTAATTATATCAATTAAGTCTTTATTTTTATCCTTTGCAAATGCAAATGCAAAACCTAAAGCCCCGTCATTTTCTTCATAAAAACTCTCAATTTCAGGATTTTTTGCCATAAATTTCTTAGCCACAAAAGAATCAAAAACAACCGCATCTATTTGCTTATTCACAAGGCTCATAACAACAACTGCTGAATCTTCGTGTAAAATCACATTAGCACCTAGCTTTCTTGCAGTATTTTCTTGAATTGTGCCAAGTTTCACTCCTGTTTTAACACCTTTTAAATCTTCTTTTGTAGTGAAAATATCGCCCTTTCTTTTAAGATACATAGTTTTTCCAAAAAAATAAGGATTAGAAAAATCACAATTCTTCATTCTTCTTTCGCTAATACTCATTCCTGAAGCTATCATATTGATTTTACCGGCTACTAAAGATGGAATAAGCCCATCAAAACTCATATTAACAAATTCAATCTTAAGATTAGCAACCTTTGAAATCTCATTTACTAAATCAACATCAAAACCACTCAATTTACCATCAACCATCATATCAAACGGAGCGTAATTTGCCGAAATACCAACCTTAACAACTTCATTTGCATAAGCAAATAAAGTCATAAATAAAGCTAAAAAAATCTTTTTCATATCTAATCCTAATGATTTAAAACTTTGTTTAAAAACTCATTTAATCTAGCATTTGTGCTAGAGTTAAATACAACTTGTGGCGTATCATCTACTGCTATTTTGCCACTTTCCATAAAAAATACCCTATTAGCTACATTTTTTGCAAAACCCATTTCGTGAGTTACTAATATCATAATAGGAGCATTATCTCCACTTGCTATTTCTTTAATAAGTCCTAAAACTTCTCCTACCATTTCAGGGTCAAGCGCACTAGTTGGCTCATCAAATAATATAACTTCAGGCTCCATCATAAGGCTTCTTGCTATTGCTATTCTTTGTTTTTGACCGCCGCTTAATTTGTGTGGAAAGAACTCTTCTTTATCAGCTAAACCAACTTTAGCTAAAAGATTTCTAGCTTTTTTAATAGCTTCATCTTTGCTTAAAATATTTAAACTAACAGGGGCTAAAATCAAATTATCCAATACATTTTTATTTGCAAATAGATTAAAATGTTGAAATACCATTGATACTTTTTGTCTGTGCTTATTAATATCAATTTTTTCATCTAAGATATTTTCATTATTGATTAAAATCTCTCCACTACTTGCAACTTCAAGTTTATTTAAACATCTTAAAAATGTGCTTTTTCCACCGCCACTAGGTCCAATAATAGCAATAATATCGCCTTTATTAATCTCTACACTAATATCTTTTAATACTTCTAAATTCCCGTAATTTTTGCATAAATTAGATATCTTAATCATTTCTTTTTAGCCTCATTTCTAATAATCTTACAAAACAAGTGAATACTTTAACACTAGCATAATACACAACACCTGCGAAAATATAAGGCTTAGGGTCGTATAAAAGTGATTGAAAAATCTTGCTTTGAAAAGTCAAATCAACAACGCTTATAAACGCAACTACTGAAGTTTCTTTAAACAACGATATGAACTCATTTGCTAAAGCAGGAATGATATTTTTAACAGCTTGTGGAAAAACTATCATTTTCATAGCTTGAAAGTGTGATAAACCCATAGACCTTGCTGCTTCCATTTGACCTTTATCAACGCTTTCAATCCCACTTCTAATAATCTCTGCAACATAAGCACTAGAATTAAGTCCTAAAGCAATAACAGCTACAAAAAATACATTTTCAACTTGAGCAAAAACCACAAATGCAAATATCATTAAAAGCAGCATTAATGGCATACCCCTAATTAAATCTAAATATTCATTGATTAACATTGTTAAAAATCTATTCCTAAGCACTAATAAAAACGCTAATAAAAATCCACCAGTAAGACCAATAATCAAACCAAGTGAAGTAAGTCCTAAAGTAGTGCCATAACTTTTAAGATAAGCTAAATGCTCTGCTTCGCTAAGTTCTTTAAATGGATAACAATAATAAGTAGTAATAATCACTATTGCAAGTGGAAAAATTACTTTAAAAATATTTTCTAAATTCTTCAATTTTTTTCCTTTAAACAAAATAATAAAAAGTGTAAAAACACAACTAAAAAACGATTATAAATTAATGAGTATTATGTAGATGACGAAGATGATGACGGATAGTAAGATATTTGTTGTGCTTGATTAAATCTATAATTTTCATCTTTTCGTCCTTTAAAAAAAATAAGTTTGATTATCTCTTTTTTAGCTTAATGATTTATTAAATTTATTAATTTTTAAGCTTAAAAACTTTTTTGTATTTTTTTAAGATATTTAAAATAAGAATTTAAATTAATGTAAATAATTTTTATCATCTAATAATTTATTTTATAATTTTATTTTTATTTAAGGTTGGGGGGGGTAAAATTGGTATTCGATTTCAATTAAAAAAAGGATTACCAAATGAAACTTTCTTTCAAAATTTCATTAACAACTGCAAGTTTATTTGTAGTTTTACTTTTAGTTTTATCTTATATGCAAAGCAATAAGACAGAAGATATAATCATAAATAATTACGATTCTTCAATAGCAGGAGAATTGCAATTAAGAAATGCTTATGTTGATGAATATATCAAAACCCGTATTGAGCAAATTGAAAAAATTGCAAAAACTTTTGAAGATGCTGATGATTTAAGCCCAGAATTTATCAAACAAATCATTAGTAGTGATAATAGGGTTTTAGATTTTCAAGGATTATTTATAGGCTTAGCAAATGGAAATGTTTATAAGGCTGAACCTGATTTAACTTTTAGATTAATCCCTAATTTTGATGGTAGAACTAGAGCTTGGTATAAAGAAGCAGTAGCTTTAAAAAAGGCTAGTAATTCATCAATTTATCAAGATGTCTCAAGCAAAAAATCAGCCACAACTATTTTTGCACCTGTGTTTAAAAATGATAAAATCGTAGCTGTAATTGGTGGAAATATACTAATAAATGATTTTAGCGATACCATTACAAAAATTAAATCTCATAATGATATTAGCACTTTAATTCTTGATAAAAATAATGAGATAATAGCTAGTGAAAACGCAAACGAATTAGGCAAACCTGAATGGCTTGATAGCCTAAATCAAAAATTATCTACGCTAAAAACTAATAAGAATTTAAATCATATTGTTTTTACAAAGGATAATAAAAATTACTTAGCTTATTGTATTATTAATGATATAAGTGGATTTAGTATTTGCACCATTATTTTAGAAGATGTAATAAATAATAGTGTAAATGATGCTAGAAATGCTACTTTAATAAGCTTTTTAATATTTTTAATAATAGTAATAGGATTTTTAAGTTTAATTATTAATTTTTATTTAAAACCTTTATCAAAAATCACACAAGGACTTAACGAATTCTTCTCTTTCCTAAACCACGAAAAAGAAGACGCTCACGAAATCATCTTACATTCTAAAGACGAATTTGGCTCTATGGCAAAAGCAATCAATGATAATATAGAAAAAACTAAATTATCTTTATTAAAAGATGAAGAAGCAGTAGAACAAAGCGTTCAAACAGCAGCAGCAATTGAAAGCGGAGATTTAAAAGCAAGAATTACTCTAAATCCTGCAAATCCACAATTAATTGAATTAAAAAATGTCTTAAATAAAATGCTTGATACTTTAGAAGAAAAAGTTGGAGCTAATACAAACTCAATTGAAAAGATATTTGATGAATATAGCCAAAACGACTTTAGAAATGAAATAAAAAATGCTAAAGGTAGAGTAGAACTTGCAACTAATATGTTAGGTAAGCAAATAAGAGATATGTTAAAAACAAATCTTGAAACTGCAAGAAACCTACAAGATAAATCTAAAATACTAAAAACAAGTGTTAAAGATATAAACGAAGGTGCAAGAAAGCAAGCAAGTAGCTTACAAGAAAGTGCAGCAGCAGTAGAAGAGATGAGTGCATCTATGCATGCAGTAAATCAAAAATCAAACGAAGTTATTAAAAACGGAGAAG
>NZ_JAHCZC010000070.1:0-9996 GCF_018501135.1 Campylobacter sp. 2018MI13
ACCATCATTCATAGCCTTAATTACTTCATCACACACTAAATAAGCACTCATTTGCGGTAATTCATCATAGCTTTTTACTTTTGGGCTTGGGATTAATACACGCTTTTCATTAAGAAATTCTTTCTCTACCCCGCCATTAAAGAAAAAGCTAACATGGGCATATTTTTCTGTTTCTGCTGTGTGAAATTGCCTTAAATTATTTTTGCTTAAGACTTCAGCTAAGGTATTTTTAATATCAATTTTTGGAAAAATCACGCCTAAGTCAAGTTTTTCATCATATTCACACATACACAAAACTTGATTTTTACTTAAACGATTTTTCAGCTCACTTGCAATTTGCCTTGCTCTATCGCTTCTATAATTAATGATAATAACTCCATCATTTTTACCAATGCCATCAAAACCAAGATTAAGTGGCTTAAAAAACTCATCATAAATTTTATTCTCATAATTATCGTTTATGTATTGTTCTAAATCACTTTTATTTGCTTTACTAAAAAGCATATTTATATATTCATTTGTTCTATCTAAGTTATTATCCCTATCCATAGCATAAAATCTACCTGAAATACTGCTTGGAGTTATAAAACTTGGATTATTTTTTATAAAATCTTTAAAAGAATTTGGTTTAACATCTCTTCCATCACTTATTAAGTGCATAAAAATATTATTATTAACGCTTGCAATTTTAGCAATTTCGTTAAAGTGAATATAACTTGAATGCACTCCACCATCGCTATATAAACCTATTATATGAATATTTTTATATTTTTTCAAAAAGTCTTTTAAAATACTAATATTTTCTAAGCTTTTATCCTTAATAGCGTTATCAATTCTAACTAGGTTTTGATAAATAACCCTACCACTTCCAATACTCATATGTCCTACTTCACTATTTCCCATTTGACCATCTGGAAGACCTACTGCATTGCCACTTGTTTTAAGTCTTGAAAATTTTGCATTTTGGTTTAAAAAATCATAATTTGGTTTTTTTGCGTGATAAAAAGAATTGTATTCTAATCTATCGTTTAATCCGATACCATCGGTAATTACTAATATACATTTTTGCATTTTTACTCCTTTAAGTATAATTTAAGAGTTGATAGTAAGTGGTTAAACTCTATTAAGCTTAACTAGCTAATATTACTCAAAAATTTTTATTATTATAGGATTAAAAGATGAAGAATTATTACGACATATTAGGCGTTAAAAAAGACGCAAGTACTGACACAATAAAAAAAGCATATAGAAGTTTAGCTAGAAAATATCATCCTGATGTGAATAAAGATAAGGGTGCTGAAGAAAAATTTAAAGAAATTACCGAAGCTTACGAAGTATTAAGCGATGAAGATAAAAGAAGAGCTTATGATAATCCTTCTTTTGGTGGATTTGATGGCTTTAATTTTAATTCAAGTGGTTTTAGTGGTGGATTTGAGGATATATTTTCTCATTTTGGTTTTGGAGCAGGGCAAAGTAGGTCTTATAATAAACCAGCTCAAGTTGAGTTAAAAATAAGCTTTTTAGAATCTGTTTTAGGAACTACTAGAAGTATTAATGTAAGGGGAGTTAGTTTTGATGTAGAGATTAAATCAGGCGTATTAAACAATCAAGAAATAACTATGCAAAAAGACAATCTAACATTAAAAGCAACTATTAAAATAGAGCATTCAAAAGAGTATGAGCGTGATGGAGATGACTTGACAAAAGAACTTGAAATTCCTTTAAAAATAGCTTTATTTGGTGGTAAAGTTGAGTTTGATACTCCAAAAGAGCAAGGCTTAAAAGTAACTTTAAAAGAAAATGTAAAAAATGGTGGATTAATCCGTGTTAAAGGTAGGGGAATTTATAATTCATATTCTAAAAATCAAGGGGATTTATTCTTAAGAGCTAAGGTGGTTTTACCTGATATTAATACGCTTGATGATAAGTTAGTTAAAGCTTTAAAAGATTATTTATAAAAAGGAGGAAATATGCACTATGATGAACCGGTATTTTTAATTTCTGTAGTATCAAAGCAATTAAATATTCATCCACAAACTCTAAGACAATATGAAAGAGAAGGCTTGATTGAGCCTAATAGAACCTGTGGAAAGGTTAGAATGTATTCGCAAAGAGATGTAGATAGAATTAAATTAATCTTAAGATTTACAAGGGATTTGGGGGTAAATTTAGCTGGAGTTAGCATTATTTTAGAGCTTAAAAGTCAAATAGCAGATTATGAAGAAATGCTAAGTGGTTTAAAAGAAAAGCCTAAGAAAAACGCCTTAATTAAACAAAATCAAAAATACGATGTGATATTTTATGATGATAAAGGTAGTAGCTAATGCAAGAATTTTTAGAAATATTTTTAATTACAAGTGCTATTGCGATTATTTTAAATGTAGTGCTTAAAAAATTTAGCATACCAACAATTATTGGTTATATTGCAACTGGCTTTATTATTGAAGAAGTATTTTTTGTAACCACTTCAGAACAATTAAGCCACATTGCAGAATTTGGAATAGTATTTTTAATGTTTACCATAGGACTTGAGTTCTCTATCAAACACCTTTTAACTATGAAAACCGATGTATTTATAAATGGTGCTTTACAGATGGGAATATGTGGAATTGTGTTTGCAGTAATTTTGCACCACGCATTTAATATAGCTGATGATATTGCTTTAATTATTGGCTTTACAATTTCACTTTCATCAACTGCAATAGTTCTAAAAATACTAAATGAAAATCAAGACATAAATCAGCGATATGGAAGAAAAGCTTTAGGAATATTATTATTTCAAGATATTGCAGTAATTCCACTATTATTGATGATTGATATTTTCAATCAAGATGGAGTTGCAATTAGCACTTTAGTTGTTAAGACTTTAATATCAGCTTTTATTGTGCTTTTATTGTTATTTTTGATTGGAAAATATATTTATAGCAGGGTGCTTTATTTTGTATTAAAGACAAATTCTCAAGAAATATTCATAGCAACGATACTTTTCACTGTCGTTGGTGCTTCGTTTTTAGCTTCATTTTTTGGGTTTTCATATTCACTTGGTGCATTTATTGCAGGAATGATGATAGCAGAAACTGAATTTAAACACCAAATAGAAGCTGACTTAATCCCATTTAGAGATTTGTTATTAGGATTTTTCTTCATAACCGTTGGGCTTCAAATTAATATAAATATTATCATTCAGTATTGGTATATAATAATTGCACTTACAATTGGTATTATGCTAATTAAGACTTTATGTATATTTTTATTATTAAGTCTTAAAAGCACTAAAAGTGATTCGTTAAAAACTGCATTAAGCGTTAGTCAAATTGGAGAATTTGCTTTAGCAATATTTACTTTATTGGTTGCAAATAAAATGCTAGATACAAATACAGCTCAAATGCTTACTTTATCAGTAATTTTAAGTATGGTTTTATCTCCTTTTATTTTAAAAAATATAAAATCTCTTGCAAGTATTACTAATGATGAGATAATTACCGTAGCTCCTAAGATTGAATCAATGAGCGGACATTTTGTAATATTTGGATATGGCTCACTTGGTCAAGAAGTTGTGCTAAGATTAAAAACTCAAGGCATTCCTTATATCGTGCTAGAAAATGATATGAGTTTAGTTGAGCTTGGACAAAGTAGGGGAGAAAATGTTTTTTATGCTAGTGCAGAGCAAAATACAAGTTTTGATAACGCTAGTATTAAAACAAGTGCAGCAGTAATCGTTACTATTTCAAACGAACAAGTCTTAGAAGTAGTTAGTAAAAAAATACTTGATTATGACCCAAATGCTAATGTAATCATTAGAATAAATAAAGATGAATATAAAATATTTGAAGATTTAGGCGACAATATCAAAATGGTAAAAGAAGAAAAAGTGGTTGCAAGAACACTTTTACAAGAAGCATTAGTTTGCAGAATAAAACAACAATCTTAAAGGAAAAATATGAAAATAGCTACTAGAAAATCATTACTTGCTTTATGGCAAAGCGAATTTGTAAAGGCAAAATTACAAGAAATTGAGCCTAGTTTAAATATAGAATTATTAGAGCTTAGCACTAAAGGAGATGTTATTTTAGATACTCCTTTAGCAAAAATTGGTGGGAAGAATTTATTTATTAAAGAATTAGAAAACGCAATGCACGATGGGCTTGCACAAATTAGCGTTCATTCTTTAAAAGATGTTGGGGCAAGTTTGGCGTATGATTTTAAACTTGCTAGTATTTGCAAAAGAGAAACTCCTAATGATGTTGTGGTTTTTCGTGGAAATGAAAAATCATTAAATGAACTAAAACAAGGTGCAAAAATTGGCACAACAAGTCTTCGCCGCCAAATGCAATTAAGATTAATTAGAGATGATTTTTCTATTCATTCATTAAGGGGAAATCTACAAACTAGACTTAAAAAATTAAAAGATGGCGAATTTGATGCGATAGTTTTAGCTTATGCAGGACTTAAGAGATTAAATCTTTTAGATGAGTTAAATTATGAGATTTTAGATACAAAAATTATGATACCTTCAGCAGGTCAAGGTGCTGTTGCGATTGAGAGTATTAATGATGAAAAGGTGTTAAATCTTGTATCTAAATTAAATTGCCCTAAAACAGCATTATTATGCAAAATTGAGCGTGATTTTACTGCTACTTTAAATGGTGGTTGTGGTGCTCCAATAGGAATTAATGCAGCTTTTATTGATGATGAGATTATTTGCGTAAATGCGATTATTGGCTTAATTGATGCTAGTAAAATTATAAAAATGCAAAGAAAGATTAACCAAGCAAATGCAAGTGATTTTGGGGTAGTTTTAGCAAAAGAATTTATAAAGCACGGAGCTTTAGAAATTCTAGCTGAAAATGAAGAATTATTAAAAGAAATGCTATGAAAAATTATATAGAAAAATTAAAAAAAGAAAATCTTTTAAAGATTATAAATACACCTTTAGATGTTGAGTTAGAAATCGCTCATTTAGCTTATTTAGAAGCTAAAAAGAGTGATTCAAAAGTTTTGTTATTTACAAATCCAAAAAAAGGCAATATAAATTATGATATGCCAATTATTATGAATGTTTTTGCAAATAGCAAAGCACTTAATTTGGTTTTAGGTAAAAATCCTGATGAGATTGCAGATGAGATTGAGAGCTTATTAAAACTGCATATTCCACCTACATTTGGTGCTAAATTAAACCTTGCAAATAAATTATTTTCTTTAAAAAATATAGCTCCAAAAAGAGAAATAAACAAAAACGCACCTTGTAAGCAAAAAACATATTCTCTAAATCAAATTCCAATCCTTAAAACTTGGGAAAAAGATGCAGGTGCATTTATTACAATGGGTCAGGTTTATACCAAAAGTCTTGATGGTAAGCAAAATAATTTAGGAATGTATCGTTTGCAAGTATTAGATGAAGGGCATTTGATAATGCACTTTCAACTTCATAAAGATGCTAATAATTTCTTTTACGAATATAAAGCCGTAAATAAAAAAATGCCAATAGCTATTGCAATAGGCGATGACCCACTTCATATATTTTGTGCTCAAGCACCATTGCCTAAAGGTATATTTGAATTAATGCTTTATGGATTTATTAAAAAACAAGGAGCAAAATTAGTTAAATGTGATACTAATGATTTGTATGTTCCAAGTAATAGTGATTTTGTAATAGAAGGCGAAATTGATGTAAATCATTTTGCTATTGAAGGTCCATTTGGCGATCATACGGGATTTTATACTCCGCAAGGTAATTTTCCTGTTATGAAAATTACAAAAATTACAGGCAAAAATGAGCCAATTTATAATGCAACCGTAGTTGGTAAACCTCCACTTGAAGATAAATGGATGGGGTATGGAACAGAGAGAATATTTTTACCATTACTTAAGACAACTTGCCCTGATTTGATTGATTATTGTATGCCTGAAAATGGTGTTTTTCATAATCTAATCTTAGCTAAAGTAAAAAGCAATTATGATGGCTTAGCATTAGCTAATATGCACGCATTTTGGGGAGTAGGGCAGATGAGTTTTGTAAAAAATGCTATTTTTGTAGATGAGAATGCACCTAGTCTGAATGATTACCCTAAAATTACAGAATATATTTTAAATAATTTCTCTCCTAAAAAATTATTATTAAGCTATGGATTATGCGATGAACTAGATCATTCTAGCACTAAATTAGGTATGGGTGGTAAGTTAGGGCTTGACGCTACTTCAAAATCTACTTATAAAGCTCATACCTTTAAAGTAGAAAAACAAGAAATGGATAAAACAAGTTTTAAACCAAATCTTAAAGATTTATTAGATGATTTAAAAGAATTTGGTTTATACGAATACAACATTTTCTATCCTGAAGCAAAAACACAAATTACTTGTATAAGTTTAGATAGAAAGCATAATTTAGACACTATTTATAATGCTTGCAAAAATAACTTAGGTGGGATTGTTGTTTTATTTGACAAAGGAGTTAATTTAAATAATCCTTATATGTTAATTTGGAGAGCGTTTAATAATTACGACCCTAGCACTGATATTAAAATAGATGATAATGGGATTTTGGTTGCAGCGTATTCAAAAGGCGAAATAGATGGCTATTTAAGCGAATGGCCTAGCACAACTGATTGCGATAAAGATGTAATAAATAAATTAATAGATTTAAAATTATTAGAAAATGATGAAAAATTTTTCAAAAGCTATGAAGTTTTTTAAACTTTAGCCGATTTAGAAAAAAGCTTATTAAAAGGAGATAGTAATGGAGATTTTTAAAGCAGCGAGTTCTCAATATGATACTCAACTAAAAGCAAGTGCAGAAACAACTAAAATGCGCCCAGTTGAGCAAACTCATATTGAAACAAATTCAGGTAAGCAAAAAAATGAAGAAATAAACAAGGAAATAACAAAAGAAAAGCTTGATGAATCTATTAAAAAATTAAATGAAAATATGGAAGAGTTACAAACTGATGTAAGATTTGGTTATAACGATAAAATCAATCAAATGTATGTAGATGTAATAGCTACAAAATCAGGTCAAATTATTCGTAAAATTCCAAATGAAGAAGTAATTAAGCTTAGTGAAAGTATGAAAGAAGCAATAGGAATTATTTTTGATAAAAAGAGTTAATTGCTTTAAAGAATTTAAAAGGAGTTAAATATGGGAACAGGTTTAGGATTAATAGCAGGAGCTAATAAATTTCAATTTAAAGAAAAATATGACGCTTTAAAAGCAAACGAGCAAAAATCTTTATTAGCAATACCTAATAAAAAACTATCTGATACACAAGCAAAGCAAAAGGATTTAACAGATTTAACAACACTTTTAGGCAGTTTTAAAGGTGATATATCTTCTTTAGTAGAAGGAGAAGCATTTTCTAAAAGTAAAGTAGATGCTACAGGTGAGAGTGCTAGTATGACTACTACTAAGGGTGTTAAAGTAAGTGATTTTGATATTAATGTTAAGCAACTTGCTACAAAAGATGCTTATCAGACTAATTCTTTTTCTAGCGAAACTTATGGCATATTTAACGATGTTGGTATTATTAAAAGTGATGGTCAAAAAGAAATGCTAAAAGAAGCAGAGTTTAAAATCACTGTAAATAAACAAACATTTACTATTAAGGTAAATTCAGGGGATTCTTTACAAACTTTAAATGACAAAATTCTATCAGCTACAAATGAAAACAATAAAAAATTAAGCGATTTTGTAAGCACTAAGGTTTTAGATACAGGTCATGATAATTATAGGCTTATGATTACAAGTAAAGAAGCAGGAGTTGATAATGAAATAGTATTTGGAAGTGCTTTTAAACTTGACGACCCTAATGCAGCAGAGTTTTCAAAAGCAGTTCTTAAAAAGCTTGGTTTATTAGACGCTGCAAATGCTAGTGCTGCTAAAACAGAGCTTAAAAAAGCTAACGAGCAATTAGACGCATCTAAAGTTATTTTAGGTGGTAGTGGATACTTAGAAAATATTCAAAAACAAGTTTCTGAATTAAGTAGTGAAAAAAAATTAACATATAAAGCTTTTGTAAATGACCCAAATGGTACCGATACAATTGTTGAGAAGGATATTGAATTTACTATTAATAAAGATACAGATTTATCTAAGTTAAGTGATAGTGAAAGAAAAGCAGTTTTTGCTGAATTTAAAGATAATAAAGAAGTAGAAAAACAAACAAAAAACTGGGTTGAATATATTAAAAATACCGGAGAAGAATTAAATATTTCATACAAAGATAGTTCTAATCAAATGAAAGCAGTTAGTATAAATAAAGCTACTAATTTTGATAGTTTAACTCCGGAACAACAAAAAGGAATTCAAGAATTTTTTGAAACTTCTAGGGAGAATTATTTTATAAATGAATTAGATGTAAAAGCTGCTCAAACTAAATATGATGGAATTGATGCAAAATCAAACCATGTTCAAACAGCGCAAGATGCTAAGTTTATTTATGAAGGTATTGAGATTAGCAGAAGCACAAATACCATTGATGATTTAATAATTGGAGCAAAAATTTCTCTTAAAAAAGAAGGTATTACCAACTTTAAAGTAAGCGATGATTTAGATTCTTTAACAGAGCATTTAACTACTTTTACAACGAATTATAATTCTATAGTTAATTCTCTTGCTACCTCAACAGGTTTTGATAAAGAGAAAAAAACAGCAGGAAGTTTGCAAGGAATTAGCGAAGTAAGTAAGCTAAAAACAATGTTATCATCAATGATTACTAAGACTGATTCAAATGGAATTAGTTTATCTGGTATGGGGTTTGAGCTTAATGAAAAAGGAATTTTAACTTTTAAAAAATCAAAATTTGAAGAAGCTTATAAGAAAAATAGCGAAGGAATTAAAAATTTCTTACAAGGTAGCGTAAAATACCAAGAATTAAGCACTACAAGTAAGACAATTAGTCAAAAAGTAGCTTTAGCTGAAGGGGATTTGAAGATAAATGGTAAGGAAATTACCTTTAAAAAAGAATTCCTAGATAAGTTAAATGAACAAGATAGCAAAGTAACTCAAGAAGAGTATATAAATAAATTAATTGAAGCTATTAATGATGCGAAAATAGATGGTGTAACGGCTAAATTAGGTAAAGAAAATAATATTATTATTACAAGTGATGGAAAAAATGCACTTGAAATAGGTGGTTCTAGCGAGAAGTTATTACAACTTGGTTTAGAAGAAAAAACAATAAGAACTATTAAAACAGAGCAAACAGGAGTGTTTAGAACATTTAAAGATACTTTAGATAGTATGGTAGGCACTGATGGAACTCTTACTAAATATAATAAAAATTTAGAAGATGATGTTAAAAAGCTAAATGAAGAAATCAAAAAAACCAATGAAGAAATTGAGAAAAGATATGAGATTTTAGCTACTAGACTAAGTATGTATGATGTTATTTTAAATAAGCTTGATAATCAAAGCCAAACGATTACAGCTTTAACAAATGCAGCATTTGCTAATAAATAAGGAATATAAATGGTAAGTAATGCTTATGCGAGTTATTCTCATAACAATATTTCAATTGAGAGTAATGAGAAAATGATTGAGCTTTTATACGAGGGCATACTTAGGTTTTGCTCTCGTGCCAAAAAAGCCATAGAAAAAAACGATATAGAAGCCAAATGTAAAAATATTAAAAAAGCCACAGCAATTTTTGTTGAGCTATTAAATTATTTAGACTTTAGTCAAGGCGATGTTAGTTATTATTTACAAGGGCTTTATTCTCATCAAATTAGCACACTTAGTAAGGTAATAATTGATAGTGACACTGCTAAATTAGATGAAGTTATGAAAGTTGCTAATGGTTTGCTTGAAGCTTGGCGTGAAGTAAATCAAATGGAACTTTAAAATCAATAAGTTTTGAAAAAGAATTTGAGTTAAGTTTGAAAAAGAATTTGAGTTAAGTTTGAAAAAGAATTTGAGTTAAGTTTGAAAAAGAATTTGAGTTAAGTTTGAAAAAGAATTTGAGTTAAGTTTGAAAAAGAATTTGAGTTAAGTTTGAAAAAGAA
>NZ_JAHCZC010000071.1:0-9807 GCF_018501135.1 Campylobacter sp. 2018MI13
AGCTAATTGATTATATCTAATAAGTTACTTTAATAACCTATAATCGCGACATTTTTTTAAAAAAAGGATTAAAGTGGCAGAGATAAAACTACAAGGACATACACTAAAATCATTTGACTTAAAAACAAAACCAATTATGCAAGAATACTTAAAGGATTTTGATGTTAATGTCAGTGATTATTCATTTTGTGCGAACTATATTTGGCTTTCTAAAGCTAGTGGATTTTATTCAATAATCAATAATACATTTTGCTTATTTGTTATGAATGGTGGAGAATTATCTATGTTATTACCACCACTAGGAAAACCTCAAGATTGTTATGATAGCATACCAGAATGCTTTAAGATTATGAATGAAAACAATACTTCTACATATTACTCTAAAATTGAATATGTTTGTGATAACTTCTTAGAAGGATTTATTACCCATACAAATGAAGGTGAAGTTATGTTTAGCTCACTAGATAATTATATAATAGAAAAAAAATTAGCAGATTATATATATGTAAGCGATGATTTAATAGAGCTTAGGGGTAATGCTTATCACACTAAAAGAACCGAAATTAATAAATTTAAAAGAGTATATCCAAATTATTTTTTACAGACATTAGATTGTAAAAAACATAGCGATGATATAAAAATGCTTTTTGATAAATGGGTAAGCGATAGGATTAAATATGTTCCAAAAGCAGAAGTAGATGCGTTTTTAGATGGAATTTATCAAGAAAGATTAGCGATTAAAAAATGCTTACAAGATTACGAGACATTAGGACTAGATGGCTTAGTAATTTATATTGATGATGAATTAAAAGGCTTTACAATAGGCGAAAAAATATGTAGTGATACAGCAAGTGTATTGATTGAAAAAACTGATTTTGAAACTTTAGGTTGTGCTCAATTTATATTTAGAGAGTTTTCAAAAGTTTTAAAAGAAAAATATGATTGTAAATACATAAATGTGGGAGATGATATGGGCTTTGAAAACCTAAAAAAAGTTAAAATGTCGTATCGTCCAGAAAAAATCATACCAAAATACACAATATATCAAAAACTATGATTATAAAAGCTACTAAAACTCATTTAAAAGACCTTTTGTTAATTGAAGAAGAATGTTTTAAAAATGATTGTTTTAAGTTAAGTAAAAATAATTTCTTATATCACATAAAAAAAGAAAATATATTTATTTTTTTATGTGATAAAAAAGTAGCTGGATATATTATGAAGCTTACTTATAAAAATAGTATTAGAATATATTCTTTAGCGATAAAAGATGAATTTAAGGGTTTAAAAATAGGCACAAAATTATGCGAAGAACTAATTAATAATGCTAAAGTATTAAATAAAGAAAAGATATTTTTAGAAGTAAGAGTAAGCAATATAAATGCTATTAATTTATACAAAAAACTTCAATTTAAAGAAGAAAAAATCTTAAAAAATTATTATAGCAATGAAGATGGTATTAAAATGACGCTTATATTAAAGCCTAAAAATTAGGCTTTAAGTTTATTTTCTAATATGGGCGTTTCCTATGATTTGATATTTTGTAGTTGTTAATTCATTTAATCCCATAGGACCTCTTGCGTGAAGTTTTTGAGTGCTTATTCCTATTTCAGCCGCATAGCCAAATTCCGCACCATCGCTAAATCTAGTGCTAGCATTTACATATAAAACTGCTGAATCAATCTCATCTAAGAACTTATTAATATTAGTATAATCTTGAGAAATTATCGCTTCTGAATGATTTGTGCTGTATTTTTGAATGTGAAGTATAGCTTCATTAATATCATCTACTATTTTAATAGCTAGTATTAAATCTTCAAATTCTTCTTCCCAATCACTATCATTTGCCTTTTTATAATTTTTTAAAAATTTCTCACACTTAGCACAAACCCTAAGCTCTACATTAGGCATTTTGCTTTCTAATAAAGGCAAAATTTCGCTAGCTATATTTTTATTAATGAGTAAAGTCTCTACACTATTACATACCCCTGGTCTTTGCGTTTTAGCATTATTTATTATATTTATAGCATCATCTATTTTCGCATTATAATCAACATAAATATGACAATTCCCTACTCCTGTTTGAATACAAGGAATTAGACTATTATTTTTAACTTCATTAATCAAACTAGCACTACCTCTTGGAATTACCACATCTATATAATCATTCGCCCTTAAAAGTTCTTTTACTAAATCCCTGTTAGTATCACTTACAATCTGAACGAAATTCTCATCTAAATCAAATCTTTTTAATACCTTTTGAAAAATTGAAACTAAAAATAAATTAGTATTTAAAGCTTCCTTTCCACCCCTTAAAATCACTACATTAGAGCTCTTAAAACATAGTGCAAAAGCATCTACGCAAACATTAGGACGAGATTCAAAAATAATAGCAACTACTCCTAAAGGCACCTTAATTTGCTGCATTTTTAGACCATTTTCTAAAGTCTTTCCAAATACCACCCTACCCACTACATCATCAAGTAAAGCGACATTTCTTAAAGTGCTTATCATATTATTTATTCTATTTTCATTAAGTCTTAATCTATCTACAAAAGCACTTTTTAGATTTGAATTATCATTAATATCTTTAAGGTTTGCTTTTAATAAACCATCAATATTTGCAAGTATTTCATCAGCACAAGAATTTAAAACTTCTTTTTTAATACTTGAATTAAGCTTAGCTAATTTAGTCTTTGCATTTTTTGCGTTTTGGCATAAAATATCAATCATTTTTACTCCTTATCAAAAATAGTTCCTATATCAGCACCACTAATTAACTCGCTAATATTCATAGGATTAGAGCCATTTAAAATAGCCATTCTTACACCATTTTTAGCACAATTACTTGCAGCTTGTAATTTTGTCTTCATACCACCTATACTAAACTCACTACCTTTATCTCCGCCCATTTGCATAATCTCATCTGTGATTTTTTCTACATAAGAAATTCTTTTTGCATTAGGATTGTTCTTAGGATTTGCTGTATAAAATGCGTCTATATCACTTAAAATTATTAGCAAATCAGCCTTGATTAGACAAGCAACACTAGCTGAAAGGCTATCATTATCACTAAATTCAATCTCATAAGTTGAAATAGTATCATTAGCATTAATTATCGGGATAATTTCGTATTTTAATAAAGTATTTAAAGTGTTTTCAGTATTTTGTTTTCTTTGTTCTATTTCAAAATCATCTTTAGTTAGTAAAACTTGTGCTACAAATGAACTAAAATTAGCAAATGCGTTTTGATAAATATGCATAAGCTCTGCTTGACCTATTGCTGCTGCTGCTTGTTTTTCCATGGTAATTGTAGGTCTTTGCTTAAAGCCAAGTTTTTTTGAGCCAACCCCAATCGCACCTGAAGTAACCAATACAACTTCTTTTCCTTGATTTTTCAAATCAGCTAAAACCCAAGCTAACTTATTAATTAATCCTAAGTTTAAATTACCATTTTCATAAGTTAGAGTTGATGTGCCAACTTTGATTACAATTCTTTTGCTATCTTTTAAATTAATTTTTAAATTCTCATTCATATTTTCCCCTTATTTAGAAGAATATTAAATACTTTAAATTAATGCTTAAATATAAAAATTACAAATGAGAATTTAAAATGATTAGAATATAAAATAATAATATTTTACCCCTAATATTAGGGGTAAATTTTAGTAAAATATTATATGAACTTTTTGACTTCCATGAACTCCAAAAACGGTTACAAGCTCAATATCAGATGTTCTACTAGGACCTGCAATGTATAAAATATTAGTAGGTAAAATCTCATTTTCAGCCTTTATTCTAGCAAGACCACTAGCAAGTGAAGGCTCAATTTTTGTTTTATCAAGTAGCATAATGCAAAGCATTGGAGCAAGGCTTAGCATTCTTGGTTGATTTGCACTTGATTTTACACAAGCAACCCCATGTGAGCTAATAGCAAATTCTACATCAATTACTGAAAAATCACTATGAAAAACTTCACTTCTTAATTCTTCTACGCTTTTATCAAAACAAACTTTTTTACTTGCATTTATTTTTTCTACATCAGCACTTAGGCTTTTTGGATAAATTAAAGATGAATATCCATAAGAGCTTGTGATTTTGTTTATTTCATCATAAACATTGTCTAAGCCACTAACTTCATGAACTTCAAATTTGTTTTCACTCATTTTAGTTTTAGTTTCTTCTAAAGGATTATCGCTTTGTTTTATATGCACACTTGGGTCTATACTTTTATCATTTAACTCGTGTCTTACACCACATTCAATTGCGTTTAAAATCTGATTTCTTGAGCGATTGCTTATCTCTTCAATTCTCTTATTCATAAGAAACTCCTTCTAAGTTTTCTAATTCTTTATAAATATTTCCTTTAAGTTCAGGTAAGTCTTTATAAGTAGCCCAATTTTTAAGCACAGGTAGGCTTGTTCCTAGACTTTGTAATAGCCAGTTAAACTTACTTGCGTTACCAATAGCAACTCTCCACATTTTTGGACTTGTAGCAATATCAGCAAACTTAGCAAATCCATAGCTTTCCATTGCACTATGCTCTAATTCATTTGCACCTAGTGGAGCATTATCTCCAGCTTCACCTATCTTATCACGGCGTAATTTTCTAATCATACTATCAAGTGGGATTTTTACAGGGCAAACTTCAGAGCAACGACCACATAAAGAGCATAAGCTTAAAATATCTCCATGCTCTTTCATACCGAATAATTGCGGAGATATAACTTCTCCAATTGGCCCAGGATAAACAGCATCATAACTATGACCGCCGATTTTATCATACACAGGACAAAAGTTCATACAAGCACCACATCTAATGCAGCGTAATGCTTCATAATAATCTTCGTTACTTAAAATATTTGTTCTATGGTTGTTAAATAATATTATATGCACTTCTTTAGGACCATCTAGCTCATCAGCTTTTCTAGGGCCTGTAATAATATTGTTATACGCAGGGATAAATTGTCCTGTAGCAGATGGAGTTAATAATGTATCAGTTGTAGCTGCATCAGTAAAACTCTCTACTATTTTTTCAATTCCACAAATTGCTACATGAATAGTTGGAGCAGTTGTGCACATTCTACCATTGCCTTCATTTTCAATCAGCCAAATAGCACCTTCGCTTGAAATTGCAAAATTTACCCCGCTAATTCCCATTTGCAAACCTTCAAATTCATTTCTTAAATGAGTTCTAGCAATTGCATTTAATTTTTCAGGCTCACTTTCTTTAGCTACGCCTAATTTTTCGCTAAATAATTCTCCTATTTCATAACGATTTTTATGAATTGCAGGAACAACTATATGAACAGGAGTTTCATTACCTAATTGTAAAATCAGCTCTCCTAAATCAGTCTCAATTGCATTTAAGCCTTTGTGTTCTAAATAGTGATTTAAGCCTATTTCTTCACTAGCCATTGATTTGCCTTTTAAGACTTTACTGATTTTCTTTTCCATCATTAGCTCATAAATTATCTCACAAGCATCTTCTTTAGTATTTGCAAAATGCACTTTCATTCCATTTTTTGTAGCATTTTTTTCAAATTCTAATACCCTATCTTTTAAGGTATATAAAGCATTATTTTTAGCTTTTTGTGCTTTTGTTCTAAGCCCTTGCCAATCTTGAAATTTTGCATTTATTAGGTTTTTTCTTCTATCTTGTAAGGCGTGCATTGCAGAGCTTACATTTTCTCTCATTTGTTTATCAGCTAATTTAGTTTTAATTAATTCACTATGATTTTTCATATCTTTTCTCCTTGCATTCTAGCAGCTAAAAAGTCATATAAATGATAAGTTTTGATATCAAGACCCATTTTTGCAATAGTTCCACGAATGTTTAATAAACACCCACCATCAGCTGAAATTATAACCTTTGCTCCACTTTCAACTATATCATTTACTTTTGCAGTTGCCATAGCGTTTGAGATTTCAGGCTCTTTTACACTAAAAGTCCCACCAAATCCGCAGCATTCTTCTTCATATTTAAGCTCAACTAATTCAACATTTTTAAGACTTCTTAATAAATTTTTAGAAGCTTCAATGCTTTTTTGCACTCTTAAAGCGTGGCAATTGCTATGCCAAGTAACCTTAATAGGCTCTCCTTTATCTTCTATCTTAAATCCGATTTGTTCTAAATATTGACTAAGCTCTATTACTTTTGAGCTAAATTTTTTAATTTTTTCATAATTTGCGTCATCTTTAAAAAGCTCAACATAATCATGGCTCATCATACCACCGCAACTTCCACTAGGAATTACTACTGGTAAATCTTCACTAAATAATTCGGCATTATATAAAGCTACTTTTTTAGTATCTTTAAAATATCCTGTGTTATAACTTGGCTGACCGCAACAGGTTTGATCTTTTTTAAAAATCACTTCAACTCCAGCACTTCTTAAAAGCTTAATAGAGTTTAAAATAGTATTCTGCATAGCAGCACTTGCTAGACAGGTCGCATAAAAATATACTTTTTTTTGCATTTTTAACCCTTTTTAATAAAATGATAATTTATTATATAACTTTAAAAATATTAAAGGGTTAAAATGGTTTTTTATGCGATTATTTTTTTAAATGTGTTGATTTATTTACTTGAATTTTTATTTGGTAAATCTGTATTTATAAATAACTTTGCACTTTATTATGGAAGTGATTTTTATACATTTTTTACCTACTCGTTTTTACACGGAGATTTTGAGCATATTTTTATGAATATGGTAATGCTTTTTATGCTATCTCAAATTCTTAGATTTTTAAATATCAAACACTTACTAATTGTATATTTTGTAGGTGCAATTATTTCATCTTTGGGGTATTATTATTTAATGATAAATATGGGATATTATAATTTCATTTTACTTGGAGCTAGTGGAGCTATTAGTGCTTTGATGGGTTATGCTGCAATTATTTTAAGACAAAATGGATTTTTAATAGCTATTGTAGTAACTAGTATAATTTCTGCTGTGATTTTTCAAAATATTGCTTGGCAGGCTCATATTTTTGGTGCTATTTTTGGCATAATCTATGCTTATGGAATTTATTTTTTAAGGAGATAGAATGAAAAATTTTTTAAAAGGTTTTAGTTTATGCTTTAGTTTATTTATATTCTTTATATTAGGATTAATATCTACTAAAATTTATGAGTATTTAATAAATAAAGATGAAATTGTTATTGAGCAAACAATAGAAGTAGAAAAAAGATTAAATTATGATTCTTATATTTCAACTCCAAAATTTACTATGACAAAACAACTTAGTATAAAAGAAAATCTAAATGAAAATGAAAAGAATGAAATAGAAGAATTATTCTCTAAGGTATTAGAAAGAGTAAAAGAAAGTAATTTATGTGAAGGTGGAAGCTATATATTACAACCTAATATAGCCTATCAAGATGGAATGAATATTCCAAATGGTTATAAATTTGATTCTGCTTTAAGATGCGAGTTTAAAAAAGAAGAATATCAAAACTATAAGAATTTATTAAAAGATATAGATAACATACTAGCTAATAATGAGTATATTACAATTAATTCTCCTGCCTTAAATCTATCAGTTAGTAAAGAAGAAATAAGCATAATAAAACAAGAATTGTATGATGAAATATTTAAAAAAGCTATAAGTATAAAAGATAAATATTCTAATCTTACAAATAAAATTTGTGAAATAAAATCAATAAAACATTATGAATTAGCACAAAATCAAATATTAGGTGCTGATTATAAATACGATGATACACCAATAGAAAAAGATAGTGATTTTAAACTAAACGCTACTTTAGAATTAACTTGCAAATAAGGAAAAAATATGAGTGAAATTATAACTAAAGGCTTTGCAGCTTATGATGAAAGTGCTAATTTTAAGCCAATTACTTTTAAAAGAAGTGCTTTAAGAGATGATGAGATATTGATTAAAACTATGTATTGTGGGATTTGCCATAGTGATATTCACGCTGCTAAAAACGAATGGAAAGCTACAAAATATCCTATAGTTCCAGGTCATGAAATAGTTGGCTTAGTAGTTGAAATCGGTAAAAATGTAAAAGAATTTGAAATAGGAAATTACGCGGGAATTGGTTGTTTGATTAATTCTTGTGGTGAATGTGATGCTTGTTTAAACTCAAATGAGCAATTTTGTCAAAAAGGTGCTGTTTGGACTTATAATAGTGTTGATTATTTTAATAATTCAGAAATTACTAAAGGCGGATATTCAAATTATATAAAAGTTCATAAAAACTATGCAATTAAAGTTCCTAATAATGCTCCACTAAAACTAATTGCTCCACTTTTTTGTGCAGGAATTACTACTTATTCTCCACTTAAATTCTCTAAAGTTAGTAAAGGTATGGATGTAGCAATCGCAGGATTTGGGGGCTTGGGTGTAATGGCTTTTAAATACGCAAAAGCAATGGGTGCAAATGTTAGTGTAATAGCTAGAAACGATACTAAAAAAGAAGCAGCTATTAAACTTGGAGCAAGTAATTATTATAATGATATTAATAAGGTTGATAAAAAATTTGATGTAATAATTAGCACAATTCCAAGTAAATACGATGTCTTAGCATATGCAAGAGCTTTAAAATACGGCGGAGAAATGGCAATCGTTGGCTTACCACCAATAAACGAGCAAGTATCAATTAGTCTAAATGCCTTAATTAGAGTAAATCATAAGAAAATTTATGGCTCATTAATAGGTGGCATTAAAGAAACTAAAGAAATGCTTGAATTTTCATTAAAACACTCAATTTATCCAGAAGTTAAAATCATAAAACCTGATGAAATTAATAAAGCTTATGATGACTTATTGAATAATTCAAATTCTTTTAGATATGTAATTGATTTTAATGAATAAAAATCTAATTTTAAGCCTAATATCTTTAGGCTTAATATCATTTTTAAGCGTATTAATTGAAACTTCTTTAAATGTAACTTTTGCTTATTTAATACAAACTTTTAATATTGATATTAATAAGGCTTCTTTGCTTACTTCTATGTTTTTACTAGCAATCACACTTACAATGCCACTAAGCTCATATTTAGTAAATCAAATTAATACTAAAAAACTTTTTATTTTTACTAATTTATTATTTTTAATAAGCCTAATAATTTGCTCAAGTACAGGTGAGTTTTATATTTTAGTTTTTGCTAGATTTTTACAAGGAATTGCTGCAGGTATTGCTCTACCACTTATGTTTAATATGGTAATTTTTAAAGCTAGTGAAAAATACTTCGGATTTTTGATGGGATTTTGTATATTTTTAGTAGCGACTGCACCTGGTTTTGGGCCAATTTATGGTGGATTTATTATGAAATATTTTCAGTTTAAAGATATTTTTATATTTTTAATACCTTTTTTGGTTTTTGCCTTTGTTTTAGGAATTAAAAATATTCCAAATCTTGGAACAAAATATAAATTAGACTTAAAAGAATATATATTAATTGTATTGCTAGTGATTAGTGTTGCTATAAGTATTAAATATATTTATATTTTATTTTTTAGTATTTTAATTATTTTTATGCTAAATAAAAGCAAAATTATTGCAAGTGCTAAGAATTTGCAATTTTTCTCATCTACTTTAATTGTATTTTTAATGCAGTTTTTTGCTTTAAGCTACTCATTAATACTACCGAATTATTTAATTATGAATAAAAATTATGATAATTTTGAAGCTAGTAAAGTAATGCTTTTAGGCTCATTAATTGCTGCTATTTTATCTCCAATAAGCGGATATTTAAGCGATAAATTTGGCTCTTTTAAATTAAGTTTGCTAGGTATTTTTATCATAATAATTGCAAATATTTTATTATTAAATAT
>NZ_JAHCZC010000072.1:0-9633 GCF_018501135.1 Campylobacter sp. 2018MI13
AAATTAAGATTAATTAAGTTATAAAAAATATAAATTACTATCAAAAAAAGTATGCAAACTATAAAATTATTTATTAACATTAATAAATTTTGTTTTAAGAATAGCCATATTATTAAAAGTGATGATAACAAAATTGCTACTAAGTTAAAATTTGTATTTGGATATAGTCTATTTAGTAGTATTGCTGCACTCATAATCATAACTGCACTCCAGCAAATTAAAGCTAGAAAATTGCAAAATGAAAAGAATATTTTGCCATTTTGTGAGTAAAAATATTTAAGACTACCCATAGCATTGCATTTTAGTTTAGTACTAATATACATCATAGCAAAAAATAAAATTCCACCTAAAAAATGTCCAAAAAATATAGCAAATAAAGAATCACTTAAAATAAGACCTGAAAATAAACTACCGGCTTCAATTTCAGCTAGCGAAATACTAGCTCCAAGCCACAAGAAAAAATTACTCATACAACTCTCCATAAAATCAATTTATGGGAATGCTAAGAAAGGATTAGAAAATTTTGCATCTCCCTACGCTGGCATTACCCAAACAGGTTCAAAGGGTCAAGACTATTACGCCTACTCTCAGCTTTCGCTCCCCTAAAATTATTATTCTAATTAAAATTAGTTATGAAATAGATATATAAAATATTACAATAATTATTTGTTATATTGCAATAATTTCTTAATTTTTAATATAAATAATCAATATATTTAATACTTATTTTATATATAATTAATTGTGTAATTTTGTAACAATTTTAGTTAAGTTTTTTATATTTTTACTTTTCTTCACATTTTTTCACACTACAATTTCAAAAAGGAGAAAAAATGAGACCAGAAGAGTTAAGAGCTTTAATTTCTAAAAATGAATTCAATAAACCTACAGCAGGGGTTTGTAAAGGTTATGTTCAAGCTAATCTTGCGATTTTGCCTAAAAGTGATGCTTATGATTTTTTATTATTTTGTCAAAGAAACCCTAAACCTTGTCCTTTAATTGAAGTCTTAGACGCGGGAGAATATCTTACAAAAACAAGTGCAAATAATGCAGATATTAGAACGAGTATTCCTAAATATAGAATATATAAAAAAGGCGAATTAGTAGAAGAGACAAGCGATATTATTAATCATTTTAAAGATGATTATGTGAGTTTTTTAATAGGTTGTTCGTTTTCATTTGAAGCAGCTTTATTAAATCATAATATACCTTTAAGACATATTGATGAAGATCATAATGTGCCTATGTATATTACAAATATTGATTGTGCAAGTGCTGGTAAGTTTTATGGAAAAATGGTTGTTTCAATGCGACCAATTAAACATAAAGATTTAATCAAAGCTACAACCGCAACAGCTCTTTATCCTAGCGTGCATGGAGCACCTGTTCATATAGGAAATCCTAGTGTAATAGGTATTAAAGATATTAATAATCCTGATTTTGGAGACGCATCTACTATTTATCCTGATGAAGAATGTGTATTTTGGGCTTGTGGGGTAACTCCGCAAAGCATAGCACTTACTAGTAAGCCTGATATTATGATAACTCATTCTCCTGGATATATGTTTGTAACGGATAGAAAAGATAGCGAATATAGTGTGTTTTAGTATTAAAAAAAATAAATTTAAAGGATGATTATGTATAACAAATTTAAAATTACAAGCGAAACTTCATTGCTTTTATATCTTGAGCCTCCAATAAGCATAGAAAAACAACGCCTATGCTATGCACTTAATTTAGTAATTAAAGATATGCCTTATATAAAAGAAGTAGTGGTCGGAATGAATACTCTTTATGTCTTAACAAGTGATTTAAATTATAAAGATTTATTGGATTTACAAAGCAAATTAAATGAGTTAATTACTAGCACTAAACCACTAGAGCTATCAGGAAGATTAATTGAAATTCCTGTTGATTATGGTGGGGATTTAGGACTTGATTTAAAAGTAATTGCAAAGGCTAAAGGTATGAGTATGAGTGAGTTTGCTAAATTACACGCCGAGCCTATTTATGATGTTTATTTTATAGGTTTTCAACCAGGATTTGCATATTTGGGTGGATTAAATGAGATTTTACACACTCCAAGGCTTAGCACCCCAAGACTTAAAATTCCAGCAGGTTCGGTTGGTATAGGTGGAGCTCAAACAGGAATATATCCTTATCAAAGTCCAGGTGGATGGAATATCATAGGAAATACAAAGGCAAAATTATTTGATGTAAATAGCGAAAATCCGAGCCTTTTAAAAGCAGGTGATAGATTAAAATTTGTAATCAATAGCATTAAGGAGAGATTATGAAAATTACAAAAATATCATCAATTGCAACTATTCAAGATTTAGGTAGGTTCTCGTATAAAGGTTATGGGGTAAATGAGAGTGGGGCTTTAGATAAGTGGAGCTTTATGTTAGGTAATGCTTTATTAGGAAATGACTTAAATGCACCTGCAATTGAAGTGATTTTAGGTGGGATAGAAATATATTGTAATAAGGCAATGACTTTTTGTATCACAGGGGCAAATTATGAAGCATTCATAGATGAAAAGCCAATTCATAATAATTATAGAATTAGAATAGAAGCAGGAAAAACTCTTAGATTAATAAGAGCTATGTCAGGAATGTGTGCTTATATTTGTGCTTATGGTGGTTTTAGTGCTGATTTTGTTCTTAATTCAGCTTCTACAAATCTTAGCGCATCTTTTGGTGGATTTAATGGTAGAGCATTAAAAGTAGGCGATGAATTAAGCATAGGTTCAAGAATGAATTTATCTCAAATAGCAGTATCTAGGATAAAACCAAGAGATAAAATAAGAATAATTAAAGGTGCTGAATGGGAGCTTTTTAGCGATGAAGCAAAGCATAATTTATTAAATCAAGAATTTAATATATCAAGCTCAAGTAATAGAATGGGATATAGGCTAAATAGTGATTTTAAACTTAATTTAATCAATGAATTAAGCTTGCCATCTCACGGAGTTAGTGCAGGAACTATTCAAGTGCCAAGTAGTGGAGAGCCTATAGTTTTATTAAAAGACGCACAAACAACAGGCGGTTATCCAAAAATTGCTCAAGTAATTGAAGCTGATTTAGGGCTTTTTGCTCAAAGTAGAATTAATTCTAAGATTAGTTTTGAATTAGTAAGCATTGAAGAAGCTCTAATGGCAAAAAAAGAAAGAATTTCACATATAAATCAAATAAAGGAGTATGCAAGTGAGAATTGATTTTAATTCAGATTTAGCTGAAGGTATGCAAAATGATGATGAGATATTAGCTTTAATAAGCTCTGTTAATGTATGCTGTGGGCTTCACGCTGGCGGATATGAAGAAATATACAATACTTTAATTAAAGCTAAAGAATATAAGCTAAGAATAGGAGCTCACCCAAGCTTTAATGATAGGGCAAATTTTGGAAGAACTAATGAGAATTTAAATAAAGAATTATTACAAGCACTACTTGCTTATCAATTTGGTGCGATTAAGCAAATGTGTGAATTGGTAGGTGTAAAATTAAGCTATGTTAAACCACACGGAGCTTTATATAATATGGCTTGTGTTGATTTAGACTTAGCAAAAAATATTGCAATAGAAGTTGCAAAATTAGGCAAAGATATAGCATTAATGGGGCTTAGTAATTCTTGTTTAATTAGTGCAGCAAATGATGTAGGTATTAATAGTATTAGTGAAGTTTTTGCTGATAGAAGATATACAGATGATGGTTTATTAGTATCAAGAACTAAAGAAAATGCTTTAATTGAAAATGAAGATGAAGCAATAAATCAAGTATTAAATATGATAAAACATTCATATGTAATCAGTGAAAATGGTAAAAAAATTAATATAAAAGCTGATAGTTTATGCGTTCATGGAGATAGCAAAAAAGCACTTTTATTCGCACAAAAAATCAAAAAAACTTTAGAAGAAAACAATATAAGCATAAGGAGTAATTAATGAAAAATAATAAAGCTATATTAGGTGCTGCATTTTTAATGGCTACTTCAGCAGTTGGACCTGGATTTTTAACTCAAACTGCTAGCTTTACGCAAAGCTTAGGGGCTAGTTTTGCTTTTATTATTTTAATGTCGGTTTTAATGGATATTGGGGTTCAATTTAATGTATGGAGAATTATTGCAGTTAGTAAATTAAAAGCTCAAGATATTGCTAATAAGGTCTTTCCAGGTGTAGGATATTTATTATCATTTTTGATAATTTTAGGTGGACTTGCATTTAATATAGGTAATATTGCAGGTGCTGGACTTGGATTTGAGACTATTTTTGGGATAAATCCTATTTTAGGAGCTTGTATTAGTGCAGTAATTGCTATAGGTATTTTCATTAATAAAGACGCAGGTGCACATATGGATAGATTTGCTAAGATTTTAGGTGCTATATTAATACTTATAATAATTTATATTGTGTTTAAATCAAATCCACCTTTAAAAGAAGTGGCTATTGAGACATTTGCTCCATCAAAATTTGATGCTTTAAGCTTAGTTACTTTAATAGGCGGAACGGTTGGCGGATATATTACTTTTTCAGGTGCTCATCGCTTACTTGATGCGGGGATTTGTGGTGTTGAAAATCTAAAAGAAGTTAGTAAAAGTTCGGTTTCAGGAATAATTATAGCTAGTATTATTAGGGTATTTTTATTTTTAGCAGTTTTAGGGGTTATTTCTTTAGGCGTTAGTTTAAATCCTAACAATCCAGCTCTTACTCCTTTTGAATATATTTTGGGTAATTTTGGTAGTGTTGTTTTTGGTATTGTAATTTGGGCTGCTTCTATTACTTCAGTGGTTGGTTGTGCTTATACATCAGTTAGTTTTATATCAAGCTTTAGTCCTTGGCTTAAAAAGAATGAAAACAATATAATAATAGCCTTTATTATATTTTCTACTTTAGTATTTTCAACTATAGGAAAACCAACTGCAGTATTAATTTTGGTAGGGACTTTAAATGGTTTTATATTGCCTATTGCTTTATGTGTGATATTAATTGCAGCTTATAAGAAAAACATAGTAGGAGATTATAAACACTCTAAATTACTAGCTTTAATAGGTTGGTTAATTACCATTGCTATGGCGTATTTGTGCTATGTAACTTTAATGAAATATATAAACTCTTAAAATAATTAGAATTTGAAATTAATATTTCAAATTCTAAAACCCCTTTAGCTTATTGTCTATAACCAAAAGTTATTACATAAGCTTCGTTTCTTGGTATAAAAAGTTCATCTTTTGGCTCATATACTCCTTTTGCCATATCCCAAGGAAAATATACATCAAGATTGCAATCTAAGCCATTATATTGTGTAAGTTGCAAAGTCCCTGCGAAAATTTGCTTGTGTTCTCCTTGCCATAAAGCATTTGTTGAATACAATTCATCATTTTCATTTGGTAATGTAAAAAATAATTCATATTCAATAGGAGCATTTTTTATTTTTTCTTGAAAATCTTTTGCTAAATAATCATTACTTGTTGTTTTTATTTCTTCTTCGCTTAAAAATTTAACTCCATCTTTTGGTTTAAAAGTCCATCTAGCTGGAAATTTGTTATTGTTTTTATCATCAAAGAAAAAAGTATGAACGCTGTAAAATTGAGTATTAGCAACGCTTTTTGAAAACCCTATATTTTTAGTATATTCTGCAAAATTTTTAAAAGACTGAACTTCGCTAAAAGCTTGTTTTATTTTTTCTTTATTTACATTACCATTTTCATCAGGTAATTGCATTTCGTGAAAATATCCAAATTCTTTTAGAGTTTTTTGCAAAATTAATTGGATTGCTTAGCATTACCATAGTCCAATTATCATTATCTCCTTCTAGCTTAATAGCTAAACCCCTTGCTTTACTTTTATCATTTAATTCACCACCACCTAAAGAAACTCTTCCATTTACAGGTATGTTTTTTTGTTTAAATAGCTCAATATTGAAATATTTATTAATATTACTATCTGGCTTAAAAACTCCACTTACGCAAAAACCCTTATGATGATTTGGTTTTTTGCTTTTATCTCCCATAACATTCAACTTTACAATAATATCTGCTAGTTTTTGAGCATCATATTCTTTTGTAGCAATTTCTTCATTTATATTGTTAGCATACAAACTAATTGAAAGGGTTGTTGCGACACTAATTTTTATAAGATTTTTCATTTTTATCTCCTTAATATAAATATAAAAAATCTTATAAGATAAATATTAATAACTAATAATTATTTTTAAGTAATAATTAATTATGTATATCAAATATATCTAATAAAGTAGAAGTTACTTCTTCTATGCTTTTATTTGTGATATTTAAAAATGGGATATTGTTTATCTTCATTAAAAATTCTGCATTTTTTACTTCATTTTTACAATTAATTATACTTGCGTATTCAGAATTAGGCAGCCTTTCGTTGCGTATTTCACTTAGGCGATATGGGTCTATGCTAAGACCAAAAAGCTTGTTTTTATAAGGTTTTAAAGCATTAGGCAAAGCACAAGCCTTAAAATCATCAGGAGTTAGTGGATAATTTGCTACCTTAATTCCATATTGCATAGCAAGATAAAGGCTAGTTGGTGTTTTTGCTGATCTTGAAACCCCTATTAAAATTATTTGAGCATTATCAAGTGCGTAGATGAATTGTCCATCATCGTGCTCTAAAGTAAAATTAATAGCTTCTATTCTATTTTGATAATTTTTATTATGAGTGTTTGAGTGAGATAGACCTTGTTTTATGCTTGGTTTTACATTTAATTTATTTGAAATTAAGCTAACAAAAGGCTCTAATAAATCTATAAAAACACAATTAGAATTCTTAATATGATTAGCAATATTTACATTAATTAAAGTGCTAAATGCTAGCGGAATATCGGTTTTTGCTAATTCATTAATTTTATTTGCAACCTTAATCGCCTTTTCTTCAGTATTTATAAAAGGTTCTCTAATTTGTGTGAAAACATATTCATCTTCAAATTGAGCTAATACCGAGTGAGCAAATGTTTCAGCGGTTATTCCTGTTCCATCACTTATAAAAAACACAATTTTTTTATTTAATTGTTTCATTTAAGTTATCCTTGCTTGTTAAAATAAAATAATTCTATCAAAAAGGAGTGTGAAAATGGAATATGTTTTAGCTTTTTCAAAACTTAGAATGAGCGATGTAGAAATAGTTGGTGGTAAAAACGCTAGTTTAGGCGAGATGATTTCAAATCTTGCTAGTAGTGGGGTTAGAGTGCCTGATGGTTTTGCAACTACAGCACAAGCTTTTAGGGATTTTTTAAAATACAATAATTTAGATGAAATAATTACTAATGAGTTAAAGAATTTAAATCCTGATGATTTAGATGCACTTGCTAAGTGTGGTGCAAAAATTAGAAGCTTAATAACTAAAGCTAATTTTCAGCCTTTATTTTTAGAGCAAATCATTAAGTTTTATAAAGAATTAGATAGCGATGGGTTAGGCACTTTTGCTGTTCGTTCATCAGCTACCGCAGAAGACTTGCCTGATGCTTCTTTTGCTGGTCAGCAAGAAACTTTTTTGAATGTTAGTGGAATTGATGATATATTGGATAAAATCCGTTTGGTTTTTGCATCGCTTTATAATGATAGGGCGATTTCTTATAGGGTGCATAAGGGTTTTTCACATTTTGAAGTATCGCTTAGTGCTGGTATTCAGCGTATGGTAAGAAGCGATAAAGGAAGTAGCGGGGTTATGTTTAGCCTTGATACTGAAAGTGGATTTAAAGATGTTGTATTTATCACTTCATCTTATGGATTAGGCGAATGTGTGGTTCAAGGCTCGGTGAATCCTGATGAGTTTTATGTATCAAAAACTTGCCTAAAAAACAATAATAAAGCAATAATCTCAAGAAAAATCGGCTCAAAGCTAATTAAGATGGAATTTAAAGAAGAAAGAAAAGCAGGAGAAAACGCCGTAAAAGTAGTAGATGTAGCTAAAAATATGCAAGATAAATTTAGCTTAAATGATGAGCAAATAAACGAACTTGCAAGATATGCTTTAATTATAGAAGAACATTATCAAAGACCTATGGATATAGAATGGGGATTAGATGGATTAGATGGTAAGATTTATATACTTCAAGCAAGACCTGAAACCGTTCAATCTCAAAAGAAAAAAGATATAAGCTATAAATTAAAAGAAGAATCAAAAGTCCTAATAACAGGTAGAGCAATAGGACAAAAAATAAGCGTTGGGGTAGTTAAGGTTATAAACGATATTAGCGAGATTTCTCGTGTAAATGCTGGAGATGTAATAGTTACTGATATGACAGATCCAAACTGGGAACCTGTTATGAAAAAAGCCGCAGCAATAGTTACAAATAGGGGTGGTAGGACTTGTCATGCAGCAATTATTGCAAGAGAGCTAGGAATTGGTGCAGTTGTTGGCACTAGTAATGCTACAACTATATTAAAAGATGGAGATTTAGTAAGCGTTAGTTGTGTTCATGGAGATGAAGGTAGGGTTTATGAAGGGGCATTAAAATACGAAGTAATTGAAAATGAAGAATTTGAAATGCAAAATTGCGGTGTAAAAATAATGATGAATGTGGGAAATCCTGCATTAGCATTCAAATTCGCACAAATGCCAAATGATGGTGTAGGACTTGCTAGACTTGAGTTTATTATAAATAATCACATAGGCATTCATCCTAATGCTATTTTAGATTACGACAATATAAATGATGATTTAAGAAATAAAATAAATGAAGCTAGCAAAGGCTATTCTAATGCAAGAGAATTTTTTGTATCAAAATTAGCCGAAGGTATAGCTACAATTGCAGCTGCTTTTTATCCTAAGCCTGTGATTATTAGACTTAGTGATTTTAAGACTAATGAATATAGAAAATTATTAGGCGGAGAATTTTACGAAATGCACGAAGAAAACCCCATGCTAGGATTTAGAGGTGCAAGTAGGTATTTAGCTCCTAATTTTGCGGAATGCTTTAAGCTTGAATGTGAAGCTTTAAAAATAGCAAGAGATGAAATGGGGCTAAATAATATTGAAATTATGGTGCCTTTTGTAAGGACTTTATCACAAGCAAATTCAGTTATAAATTTATTAGCGAAAAATGGCTTAAAGCGTGGTGTAAATGGCTTAAGAGTGATTATGATGTGCGAAGTGCCTAGTAATGCTATTTTATGCGATGAGTTTTTAGAATATTTTGATGGTTTTAGTATAGGCAGCAATGATTTAACCCAGCTTACTTTAGGACTTGATAGAGATAGTGGAATGGATATTTTAGTGGCTGATTTTGATGAAAGAGATGAAGCGGTTTTATTTATGTTAGAAAGAGCAATTACAGCTTGTAAAAAAGCAAATAAATATGTAGGAATTTGTGGTCAAGGTCCAAGTGATCATATAGATTTAGCTGTTTGGCTAAAACAAAAAGGCATTAGCTCAATGTCGCTTAATCCTGATAGCGTTATTAGCACTTCAAAACGCCTAGCTAGTATTTAAAAATAGTTAATTTACATTGCTAAAAACAAAAAAGCAATGTAAATTTATTTTTTTTCAAACTTTAAGAATAATTTAAGCTTAAAGAGATAGAATACGAGCTTTATTTCACAAATCAAAACTTAAACAGAGCATTTAAGCTAAATGTTCTTTCTAGGTTTTATTTAATTTAATTCTATGT
>NZ_JAHCZC010000073.1:0-9617 GCF_018501135.1 Campylobacter sp. 2018MI13
CTTCTAAACAAGGATAATTTTTTAATAATTCATCTAAAACCTGATAATTAAAAATATCGGTATTTAAAAAGCTACCAATATTTCTTAATGTTTCATCTGTAATTTTAATTCTAACTAAAAATTTTATAAAAAGCTAAATTATATTTAATATCACTTTCTAGTATATTATTTTGCATTATCATACTCCTTTAATTTATTTATAATATTTTTAGCGACTTCACTAATCATTTTAACAGGCACAGAGTTGCCAAATTGTTTATAAGCTTGTAGGTCTGATACACCTATAATAAAATCATCATCAAAACCTTGTAATCTAGCTGCTTCTCTTGGAGTAAGTTTTCTTGGATTTTTATTCTCTTGTTCTATTAATATTTCTGAGCCATCTTTGTAGTATCTAGCTGAAATCGTGCCTGTATATTCTGAGTTTTTATTAAATAAACGATATCCAAAACCATTGCCTTTTAATATATTTTTCTCTTTTCTTTTTTGATGACTTTGCCACAGCCTATCAGAAATGGTATATTTTTCATCAACACTATTTTCTAAAATATCACCAACTTTAACTTTATAGTCAAATTTGCTTGGAAACTCAAAATCAGTTATATTGTTTAAAAATCCAACAATCATAATTCTTTCTCTATTTTGTGGAACTCCAAAATCTCTTGCATTTAACACTTTGTAAAATACTTTATATCCTAAGTCTTTTTCTAATATTTCTAGCATTGTTTTAAATGTTTTACCTTTATCATGAGATACAAGTCCTTTTACATTTTCTAAAAATAAAGCTTTTGGTTTATGATATTTTAAAATTCTCGCAACTTCAAAAAACATAGTTCCTCTAGTATCATAAAACCCTAATCTTTTTCCAGCTATACTAAAAGCCTGACAAGGAAAACCTGCACATAAAATATCAAATTTGGGAATATCCCACTCATTAATTTGTATTATATCCCCATGTGGCATTTCATTGTAATTTAAATAATATGTTTGTTGTGCAAATTTATCAATCTCTGACGAAAAAACACATTGTGTTCCATTACTCTCAAAGGCTTGTCTAATTCCACCTATTCCCGCAAATAAATCGATAAAAGTATAACTCATAAAATACACACCTTGTTTTATTTTAATAATATTATAATACACCATTTCAATTACTAGCACTAACGAAAATGGCGTGGTAGTTTAAGGTATTGTGGTATTTATCATTAAAGATTTTTAAATCATTTTTACCTAAAAATACCCCGCTAAAGGCATTTACTCCACTAAGTTTTAAATGCCTAAAAAGCTCAATACTTGAGCTAAAATTTAGCTCATAATCTTTCTCAAAAATCTTTATATTTTTATAATACAGCTTTAAAATCCGCTCTATTTCATCAATATTTAAATATTCAAGCCCTACGCCAAAATGTTCTTTAATTTGCCAAAGATTATTCACTCCAAAAGTGCTAAAAATTAGCTTAGAATTTGATTTAGAAATTTCATTTATTAATTTTGCTAAATCAAGCCACTGAAAACACGCATTTGAAATAACTAAATCAAAATCCATTTTAGCTAAAAATGAGTTTTCAAAATCTCTTAAATCGTGCTTTACGAAAATAAATTCCTTGCCATAATCACAGCTAAAATCATTAATATCCACGCAATAAAACTCACTAAATTCTATCTTTTTAGCTACCATTTTGCTAAACTCGCCCCTATTTGAGCCAAGCTCAAGCACCCTATCAAAACGCCCATTTATTTCGCTAAGCAAAACTTCTCTCATATCATTTTGCACGATAGCATTTTTAAAATAAGTATCTTTTGCTCTTAAAAAACTTTTCATATTTCATCCCAGCTTAAAAACTCATCAAAGCAAAAATGAGAAGCATTAATTTTATTAACATTTTTAAAGCTATTTAAAAGTGCATTTTGTGGGAAAATTTTATCATCATTTGATGAGTATGCCAAATCATAATCTTGCCAAATACAAGGCTTTTTAGAAATTTCTATAATACTTAAAAGCTCATCTTTAGGATTTTGATTAAATGCCTTATTTATCCCGCCACAATTATTTAAAAAGCTTTCTTTATCAAATCTTTTAGCCGTAATTTTAAAAAGCTTTTCGCTAATTCCAAACTCATCATCAATACCTTTTATAGTGCCATTTATCGCTATTTTTTGCACGATATTAAGCGAACTTAAATCGCACTTGCAAGACACCATAACACCCATTGAAAAAGCGATTAGTTTAATGCTTTTATAAGTTTTACAAATCTCTAAAAATCCTAAATCAAATTCCAAATAATCATAAACCATTAAAACATCATTTTTAGAAGCTAAATTATAAGCACTCGGTAAAAAGCCAAAACCACCGAAAAATAACACCAAATCACTAGAATTATTTTTATGTAAAAACTCAAATTTCATAAAAAGCCTTAGCAAAATTATCTAAATCGCTAAAATCCATACTAGCATTTATTGATAGTCTTATTCCTGTATCTTTAGCAGCCACGGTTGGAGTTTTTATACTTGGAGCAAAAAAGCCTTTTTGCATAAGTTTTGCCGAGTAAAAATTAGCTTTTTCATTATCTCCTAAAACTATCATTTTTATATAACTAACGCCCTTTATTTTATCTTTTAGCAATTCATTTAAATATGAGCTAAGATTTTGCAAATGCTCTCTTAATTTATCAAAATTAGCTAATTTTGAAAACACAAAATGCGAATAAGCTACATTAATAGGTGGTAAAGCGGTTGAATAAATTAACCCCCTAGCCTTGTTTATAAAAAAATCTTTTGCTTCTTTTGAGCAAATCATCGCAGCACCCATACTAGCAATGCTTTTACCAAATGTAAGAACTAAAAAATCAATGTCTTTTAAGTGTCCAAGTCCAAGCCCATTAATGCCGAGTGAACCAATACTATGTGCTTCATCAACATAAAGCATAATGTTTTTATATTTTTTCTTAAGCTCTAAAAGCTTATCAAGTGGTGCAAAATCTGCATCCATACTATATAAACTCTCGCAAATTATTATGATTTTTTCATAATTTAAATTCGTTTGCAATAATTTTTCTAAATCATTTATATCATTGTGTTTAAAGCGTTTAAAATTAGAATGCTTTATGCCATCAATGATACTTGCATGAACTTTTTTATCAGCTAAAAAAAGCGTATTTTTTAAAGTAGCTAAAGCACTTAAACAACTATAATTTAGCAAAAACCCACTGCTAAATAAAAGCGCTTCATTTTTATATAAAGATGATAAGTATTCTTCAAACAAAAAGTATTCATCTCCACCGCCACCAAGACTTCTACTAGCACTTGAGCTAAGTGCAAAATGATTTTTTAAAAATTCTCGTTCAAGCTCACCGCTACTTGCAATTCCTAAATAATCATTACTAGCAAAATTAAGCAGTCTTTTATCATTAAAAATCACAAATTTACCATCATTTTTAAATCTTTTTAGTTCTCTAAAATTATTTTCTTTTTTTAATTCATTTAATAAGTTTTGCATTTTTATCCTTTATAATAATTTTAATTAAAATTTATAAAGGAGTTATAAATGCAAGAAGAATTAGTAAAACTTGATTTAGCACATATTTGGCACCCTTGCACGCAAATGAAAGAGCACGAATTTGTGCCATTAATCCCTATAAAAAGGGCAAAAGGTGTGTATTTATATGATTTTAATGATAAATCATATATTGATTGCGTTAGCTCTTGGTGGGTAAATCTTTTCGGACATAGCAATGATTATATAAATAGCAAAATTTACGAGCAATTAAACACCCTAGAGCATATCATAATGGCTGGATTTTCTCACGAAAGCATTATAAGATTATCAAAAAGACTTACTGATTTACTACCGACTAAGCTTAATAAATGCTTTTATGCTGATAATGGCTCAAGTGCTGTTGAAGTAGCACTTAAGATGAGTTTTCATAAAAATCTTTTGCAAGGAAAATTAAAAAACAAATTTTTATCACTTAGTAATTCATATCACGGAGAAACGATAGCTGCACTAAGCGTAAGTGATGTTGAACTTTATAAAAAGACTTATAAACCACTTTTGCTTGAATGCTTAAACACCCCTGCACCAAGTGGGCTAGATTATGAAAATGAATTAAAAGAGCTTGAAAAATTACTTGAAAAAGAGCATAAAAACATAAATGCCTTTATCCTTGAGCCTTTAATTCAGTGTGCAGGTTCAATGAATATGTATTCAGCTAAGTTTATTAAAAAGGCTTGTTGGTTAGCAAAATCTTATGATATTGATATAATTTTTGATGAAATTGCCGTTGGATTTGGAAGAAGCGGGACTATGTTTGCTTTAGAGCAATGTGAAATTGTGCCTGATTTTTTATGCCTTAGTAAAGGGCTTAGCGGTGGGTATTTGCCAATTAGCGTTGTTGTAACAAGCGATGAAATTTATAATGAATTTTATGCTCCATATAGCGAATACAAGGCGTTTTTGCATTCACATAGTTATACAGGAAATGCACTTGCTTGTGCTGCTGCGAATGCAACTTTGGATATATTTACTAAAGATAATGTTATAAATCAAAATAAAATTAAAAGCGAGTATATAAACTCACTTTGGCAAGGTTTTGCTGAGTTTAAGAGTGTGCGAAATGTTAGGCATCAAGGAATGGTGTTTGCATTTGATATAGAGCATTTTAATCCTAGATTTGGGCTTGAAGTGTATCTAAAAGCACTTGAATATGGGTTACTTTTAAGACCACTTGGCAATACGATTTATTTTATGCCACCTTATGTAATTAATAATGATGAGATAAATTATGTAATAAATAGCATAAAAGAGATTTTGAGATTTAAGAATTTGAAATGAGAATTTCAAATTCTTAAAATTGTTTTAATGTTTTACTTTAGAGTTTCACTCCATTCTATTTCGGTTAATTTTTTAAGACTTTTTGCCATAAAACCACTATAAGTTTTACCTAAAATAACGCCTATTGCATAGTCTTTTCCAACCGAACAAATGCTACCTTTATCATTGTATTTAAAAGGTTCGTTAAACTCAATTCCTTCAAGCCTTGCATTTAGTCTTTTTGCTAGGTATTTTCCTTGCTTACAAGCAATTTGTGCAGTAGGTGCGAAATTTGAAACAATCGCTAAATCTCCTAAAACATAGCAATTATCAAAATTAGGTGCCATTAAATATTCATTTACTAAAACTCTATTATTTTTATGATTAAAGCCACTATTTGCAATTACTTCGCTACCCTTAACTCCAGCTGTAAAAATTATAGTTTTTGCTTTTATATAATTATTTTCATCGTTTAAAAATAATTTATCATCAACTTTTTTGATTATTTTATGAGAGCTTAGAACTTTTACGCCTAGATTTTCTAAATAATTTCTAGCTTTTTTAGCTAAATCTTTAGTATAAACAGGCAAAATCTCATCCATTGCTTCAACCAAATATAAATTAATGCTAATTCCTAGATTTTTGCAAGTTGTAGCGATTGAGCCACAAAGCTCTACTCCGCTAAGCCCCGCACCACAAATAATTACATTTTTATTCTCATAAAGCTCAAGATTTTTATAAAGTGTTTCAGCAGTTTTTAAAGCGTTTTTATAATTTATAATATTTAAGCATTCATCAAGTCCATCAATGCCAAAGGTATTTACACTCGCACCAAGCCCAACATAAAGCTCATCATAATCATAATTTGCATTCTCGCAAATAACTTTGCCATTTTCAATACTTTTTACATTATCACAAATTAAAGTTATATCTTTAGGCAGTATGCTTTTTAGATTTATTACTATGTCTTTTTCGCTTTCTCTTGCTGCTATTTTGTGTAATTCTGTCGTTTTATAATGATAAGAATTATTGTTTATTAGTATAAATTCTGCTTTTCTTAGATTTTTCTTTTTAATCTTTTTAATTAGACTTAAATTTGCATACCCAGCACCTAAAAATACAATTTTTTTCATAAACTCTCCTTTAAAAATATTTAATAAATATTAAAATATTTTTACTTTAATTCATATTAAATATTAATAAAGTTTAAAATAAAATTTATATATTTTAAATTCAATCAAATAATTCAATTACAAAATTATCTAATTTCACTTGATTTGAATAATAAAAATACTTCGCTAAAACCAAAATACCAAGCAACTCTTCTATATTAGGATTTAAAAATTGTTGTATATATTCATTTTGATTTTTAATAATATTTTTTACTAATTTATCATTAGTTAAAGCATTATCCATTACATCTAAAATATCGCTAAAATCATCTTGAATTAATAAAAAATGCTCATTAGGAATTAATTTTCCTTCCATAAACCAAGTTTCATATTTTAATCTTGGAGTAATTGCGATAGAATTTGAACTCATTATCCATTTAAGATTTGTAGCAACATCCCAGCCTTCAAGAGAGATTATAAATTTATATTTAAGCTGCTCTTCCTTGCTTAAATAACCTGCCCTATTTTCCTTATTTACATTACCTAGATTTAGTCTTTTACAATCTTTAAATTTATTAATAAAATCTATTCTATTTTGTTGAACACAAGCACCCCTAAAAACAGCCAAATCCACTTTATCTTTAAAATCATTTTTATCATTTAAAAAACAAAAATGTCTTCTGCTATCAAGTTTTAAAATCACATTTTTACTATCAATTGGTCTTGATTTTGTTATGGTATTTAAAAACTCGCTAGAACAATCATAAAAGAATTTATTTATCTTTAAATTTTTATGAAAATATTTGCTAACCTTGTAAAAATCAAAAGAATATGAAGTGTTTTTTAATAAGTTTTCGCCTAATTTAGAATGCTCTACATTTTCTATCTTTTTTAACTCAAAAAAATCATTAATTTTATTGTAATAATTCAATCTATTTTTTATATATAAGATCTCTTCATTTTTTAACTTTTTTAAAGCATTTAATTTTGAAATTAATTGCATATTAAAAAACACTCTTGGAATACTTAAAGCACCAAGTCCTTTTAAATTCATAATTACTTTGCTAATAAATATTCCTTATTTTAAATTCTTATTTAGCTTTTCTATGCTTTTGCAAAGTGCGTTAATCAAATAATCAATATCGCTTAATTCATGAGTATAATGCAAACTTATTCTTAAAAATCCAGGCTTAGCATTGAAATTTTGATTATCCACATAATTTAATAAATCATGCGCATAAGGACCAGCACAAGCACACCCAGCACGAGTTTCTATCCCATAATCATCGCTTAAGACCCTAGCTAAATCATAAGGGCTAACGCCTGTAGAATTTAGTGAAAATATAGGCAATCTATCCTTAATATTTGCAGCGTATAGTGTGATTTTGTATTTAAATTGCACTTTTTTAATTGCGTTTAAAAAATATTCTTTTAAGATATTTTCCTTTTCTTTAATCACTCCAAGCCCTATTTCATCTCTAAGTCTAAAAGCTAATTCACTTTTAATAACTTGTAAAATCGCAGGAGTTCCACCCTCTTCAAGGCTTTCAGCATCGTCTAAAAACTCATAATTACTCCTACTAACATAGCCAACCGTCCCACCAGCTGCAAATGTAGGAATTTTGCCAATAAGCTCATTTTTAATAGCTAAAAATCCACTCGTGCCAACTCCACCTAGCATTTTATGTCCTGAAAAAAACAAAGCATCAAACGGAATTTCAATATTTTCATAAGGTATAGCCGAACTTGCATCAATTGCTAAAATCGCTTTATATTTTTTCGCAATTTCGCTGATTTTTGCAAGGTTTGCTCTAACTCCTGTGATATTGCTAACGGCATTAAAACTCATTATTATTTTTCTATTAGCGTTCTTTTTGCAAATTCTTTCAAGCTCGTATAAATCGCTGTTAAAATCCCTATGATTTAGTCTAATGCACTCGCATAAACCTTCTTTAAAACTAAGCTCATTTGAATGGTGTTCAATCGCACTAACAATTACTAAAGGCAAAGTATTTTTAGCAATATCATTAAAATAACGCTGTTTAATAAGCGGTGGAACATATATTCCTAATAATTCTTGAAATTTTTTAATAGCCGCAGTTGAGCCACTCCCACAAGCAATCAAGCTATAATTAGAATTTAATCCTAAGCTTTTTTTGATATAGCTTTTTGCGTCTTTATAGTATTTACTTGTTATTTTTGAATTTTTTGCACTATCTGAATGAGTGTTGGCGTATGTTTTTAAAATATTTTGCATTTTTAATTCAATTGATTTTAGTGCTAAAGCACTTGCTGTGTAATCAAAATATTTTGTATTTTCATCTAAAATTATGTCGCTTTTTAGCTCACTAATTTGCATTTTTGCCCTTTGTAAAAATAATTAAAGTAAAATTAGCACAAAAAAATTAAGGGGTAGTTATAGAATTTTTAGACTTTATTAAAAGATATCCGCATTTTTATTTAGACGAAGCGTTAGACTTTTATTCTGTGTTTGGAGATAAGAGTTTTAAACCTAGTTTAAATGATATTAATTATTATATAAACGAGCTAGTAAATACATATAATCCTTACGAATTTGAAATAAATGAAAGCGAATGCAAGGCACTAATTCACTACGCTAGAAAATCTCGCTTGGAGTTTTCTATCAATAAATACGGCTCGAGATTTAAAGCTAGAAAGAGCTTTCATTCATTAATCAATCGTGGTTTTTTAAAACTTGAATTAAATAATGATTTATTGAGTTTTAAGAGATTTTATCCACAAAATAAAGTTATTTTTAATTCTAATTACACTAGATTTTATTTTTATTTTTTAAAGGCAATGGAGAAAATAATTTTAAAAGATAAAGAATTAGCCTTAAGATTAATTAATGATAAATTTTATGAATATCAGTCGTTTATTTACGAGCAAATTGCTTGTGAGTGGTGCGAGAAGAAATTTAATATAAAAGGTATTAAAAGTATTTGGGGCAAAGATTATGAATGTGATATTTTTTATGATAATTACGAAATATCTTTATTGGGTGAAGTGAAATTTAATGGCAAAAAAATGTGTATTAGCTCGTATTCAAAACTCATTCAAAAGGCTAGATATTTGGGTTTTGAGCCTGATTATTTTATACTTTTTAGTAAAAACGGCTTTAGTAAAAAACTCCTAGCTTTAAATGATAAAAGACTAATATTAGCTAATCACGAAAATTTTAAAGAATTTATATAAATTATTTACTCAAATATTTTTTTAATTCTTCACTAATTGGAGATAGTTTGCCATCTTTTATATGAACTAATTTTATAAAAGCTTCAAAAATAGCTTTATCATCTTTATAAATTATTTGCTTTAATTCTAAACAATATTTATCAAATCCTACAAGAATATTTTTAACTTCTAAAATATCTCCTAATTTAGCAGGTGCTTTATAAATAGCCTTAATTTCTCTTAATGCAAAAGGATTTTCTTTTAATAAATCTTTTCCTTCATTAGCGAAAAACCATTCGCTCCTAGCTCTTTCACAATATTTTAAATAATTTGTATGATAGACAATCCCCATACAATCAGTATCTTCATAATAAACTCTAATTTGCATCCTAATCCTTAAAAGAGTATGGCTATAAGCCGGGTTTTGTCTTGGATAATCATTTATCTACTTACTATTTCACAATAGCACTCTAGCGAAGGGTTTAAAATATAAGATAAAA